>NZ_JAOEDV010000041.1:0-38695 GCF_029837545.1 Stenotrophomonas sp. GD04024
GGTGCGGCTGGCGGTCCTGGTCACAGGCTTCAGCCAGGCGCAGCCAGCAGTGCGGATGTGGCCACGTCGCGGTCTGCTGCTGCAGGAAGCGATGCAGCGCCAGCGGCGCATGGTCCTGCGGCTGGGCCACGGTGAACAGCACGCCCGGCAGGGTGCCCTCGTCCGCGTCCGGATCGGTCACGGTGTAGTCCGGGCGGCTGTGCGACCAGACCTGCCAACCCTGTGCTTCGGCGGCTTCAACAAAGGCGTTCCAGGCCTCTTCGCCCGGGTGCGCGCCATCGATCAGCCAGCTGCGGGCAAAGCCGCCGCGCTCCAGCACATGCACCTGTGCGTAGGTCGGGATGAAGTGTTCGCGCGCTTCCTCCTCTTCCGGTGCCGGATGCACCAGCGCGGCGTCGAACACCACCCAGTCGCCCACCTGCTGGGCGCGGTTGGCCGGTGCGTTCTCGACGATGCGCGCGGTGACCGGGCCACTGCGGCGCGCGTAATACTCCATCGGCTCGCCATGCTCTTCGCT
Source organism: Stenotrophomonas sp. GD04024 (assembly GCF_029837545.1). Taxonomy (NCBI): domain Bacteria; kingdom Pseudomonadati; phylum Pseudomonadota; class Gammaproteobacteria; order Lysobacterales; family Lysobacteraceae; genus Stenotrophomonas; species Stenotrophomonas sp. GD04024. Next base: position 518 of record NZ_JAOEDV010000041.1, read on the forward strand.
GCGGATGATCACCCAGCCCCACGGCTCCTCGACCACGCCGTCCTGGCTGGACAGCTCCATGCCGATCGCCGCCGCCGAGCGGCGCACTGCGTCCCAGTCGCGCGCCGCGCTGGCGGCGCTCATGTGATCCCAGTGCGCGGCGTTGGGTTCTTCCAGCAGCTCCACCAGCTGCGCATAGCAGGCCTGCGCCTCACTGAAGCGGCCGGTTTCCATGTACATCCGCGCCAGCGTACCGCGCGCACCGTGCGAACCCGGCGAGGCCGCCAGCAGGGCCAGCGCGGCCTGCTCCAGCGCCGGCCAGTCGGACACGCGGCGTGCGCGTTGCACCTCGCACCAGTGCGCGAACACCGGCACGCTGCTGCGATAGACGTCGGCCAGGCGACGCAGGCCATCGTCGTCGCCCTGCTCGGTCAGCCAGCGCATCAGGGTGTAGGCCGCCGGGCCGTCTTCCTGCGCGTGCGCCTGCACGAACTGCCACAGCAGCGCGCGCGCCTCGGCCTGCGCACCGCAGGCAGCCAGCGCAGAAGCCGCCGTCTCGGCCAGTGCTTCGTCATCGGGCAATTGCGCCTGCGCCTGCAGCAGCCATTGCGCCTCGCGTTCGGGGTCACGCGACTGGTTCTGCTCGCCCTGCTCGCTCAGCCAGGCCAGCAGGTCGCCCGCGGGAACCGGCAGCGGCGCCACCTCCGGCAACGCCTCGATGCGCGCCGCCAGCCCAGCCACCAGCGCCGCCGCACCGCGGTCCTGGCGCAACTGCGCCAGATGGGTGCGGGCCAGTGCCAACTGGCGCTGCGCGACCCAGCGCGCACCGCGCTGCAGGGCCAGCTCCAGGCTCAGCGCAGCCACTTCGATCAGCAGGCGGTGCGAACCGACCTGGGCGAAGTGCTCGATGATGGTGGAGTAACGCGTGCCCAGATCCCAGGTGTTGCGTGCCGGATCGCGCTGGCACAGCGCCGCGGCGGTGTTCGCCCACAGCCGCCAGTAGGTGGGGGTCAGTTCACTCCAGGGCACCAGCTGCTGCAGCGCCTCTTCATCGCGTCCCAGCTGGGCCAGCGCCCAGGCCTTGGACAGGCGGCGCGGCACCGTGCAGTTGGCCGGCTCGTACTCACCGGACGCGGCCACTTCGGCCTCGCGCTTCTCGATCAGCAGCAGCGCCTCCTCGGCGCGCCCCATGCCCAGCAGGATCTTGATCTGCATCTCCGGGAAGCTGTCGAACACTTCCTTGCCACAGGCCTCGATCGCATCGGACTGCACCTGCAGGTAGTCGAGCGCATCCTGGCCCCGGCCATCATCGAGCAGCGCGTCGGCCTTCTCGCAGCTCAGGCACTGGAAGCAGGCCCAGCCGGGATTGATGCGCGCCAGCGTTTCATCGCACACCTCGATGCGCTCGGGCACCCAGCCGGGGCCATCGATGTTGCCGTAGCAGGCGGCCAGGTCCTGGGTTACGCAGATCGACTGCGGGCACTCCAGCGTGTCCTCGCGGTGCGCCCGCTCGAACAGCGCCACCGCTTCGCCCAGCGCGCTCTCGCCCTCGACACGATTGCCGACACGGTTACGCAGCGCCCAATGGCCGACGTAGACGTCGACCCACGGATTGTCCAGCGCCTTGCCCAGCGCGCGCGCCTCGGGCAGCAGCGCGTCGACGCGGTCGACACGCAGTTCACTCACCTCGTCGGCGAGGCGGTTCAGCAGGTGCGCGTTCTGCGCCTGGCCGGCCTGACGCAGGTCGCCCTGCAGTTTTTCGACCCAGTTCCAGATGTCCATGGGATAAGTGCTCCTGTCTAGCGAAGGCTGGATGAGAGGGAGACGGTGCTCAGCGCAGCATCTGCTGCAGGGCACCGGCAATATCGGAGAAGGCGCCGTTGAGATCCGGCCCCGGCGTGGCGGTCGCGCGGGCCAGCGGACGGCCCTGCGCGGCAACGATGATCTTCAGCGAGCGCAGCAGGCGCGCCGCGGCTTCGGCCTGCGGATGGCCCTCGCGCTGGGCGCGCAGCAGCGCCTGTACCGCCGGATTGTCGAGATTGAGATACAGCCGCGACGGCGCGCGCGATTCGATGCGCGCGGTGAACTGCCGCGCCAGGCGCAGCGCCGCCATCGACACACGCTTGTCGTTCTCGTCGTCTTCCAGGCGCTGCTTCAGTTCGGCCTCGCGGTCGGGCACCACCACCACCGGCAGCGCCTCCGGGCTGAAGCGCGCCGGCAGCAGCTGCTCACCGTCACCCAGCTGCTCACGCAACCATGCCAACTGTGTTTCGTCGAGGCTGTCGTCGCTGCGGAACAACGCACGGTTGCCCTGCTCGGTGCCGAGTTCGACCAGGCGCAGGCCCTTGGCCTGGGCCCAGCGCCGCAGGAACGGCACCACCGCATAGCGATGGCCATGCGCGACCGGCACGCCCATCGCGCGGAACAGCATTTCCTCGAAGCCGCCACCGTTGTCGAGGATCACGTGCACGGCACCGCGCGCCGGCAATGCACTGGCCGGCAGGTCGCCCTGCGAGGTCGGCACGCGCACGTGTTCCAGCAGCAGGTCGAACAGGCGGTCATCACAGAGTGCCGCGCCCAGCAGCGCCTCGTTGTGACGGGTCAATACGCGCCGCCACGCTTCCGGCTGCTGCCGCGCGATGTCGGCCAGGCCGTCGATCAATGCCTCCAGCAACGCATGCTGCACGGCACGGTACTGGTCATCGCGCTGCAGGTCTTCGCGGCTGGCGGTGGGCGTGAGACGGGATGATTCGATCACCCCGCCGATGAACCCGGCCCACGGCGGCAGCAAGTCGCGCGCATCATCGTCCAGCAGCATGCCGCGCACGAACACCGACAGGTTGCGGTTGTCGCTGGTGCCATAGGTGGCGCCGTCCTGCACCCACAGCAGGCCGGTGGCATCACTGTGGCCATCGGCACGCAGCGGCACGGTGACGATCGGTTCGAAATCGTGCTCGAAGCGAGCGGCGAACTGCAGCGCCTGCCGGCGCGCCTGCACCGGATGCAGCGCGACATCCTGCTGGCCGCGCCACGGCGGCGGCTCAGGGTTGAGCGCCTCGGCTGCGGCGCCGATGAAGATCGGCTCGGACAGCAGCGCGCAGTAGCGGCCCAGCACCTCGTGCAGGCGCGCCTCGTTGGCCAGCGGCAGGAAATCCGGATGCAGCTCCAGCTCCACCTCGGTGCCGACCGCACGTGCCGGCACTTCGCTGACCGTGTACTGCTCGGCGTTGCTGGACACGTACAGATGGCCCAGCTCGGGCGTCTGGTAGGAAGTGGTGCGCACGCTGACCCGGCGCGCCAGCACGAACGCCGACAGGAAGCCCAGGCCGAACATGCCGATCAGGCCATCGTCGTCCTCGCCGCCCTGGCGCAGGCCACGGGTGTAACCAACGCCGACGGTGGCGAGGTAGTCATGGATTTCCTGGCGGGTCAGGCCGGCGCCGGTATCGGTGATGCGCAGCACGCCGGCACCGGCATCGACCTGCACCGCGATGCGCGAGGGTACGTCGACGCCGGGCTGCTCGATGCGGCGACGGATGATCGAGTCGTGCGCGTTCTGCACCAGTTCGCGCAGCGCCACCATCGGGGTGGAATACAGGTGCTTGCCCAGCACCGTCATCAGTCCATTGAGATCGACCCCGGCGCGACGGATTTCGGCGTTGGGGGCGGTGAGCGCGGTGTCCTGCATGTAATCGTTTACTCCTGGGCACGGAAAGACGCCAGAGGGCGCCTTCGTCGAGCGGGAAAAACTAGCACAGCAAGCCTGACCGGTACCGTGTCGGCCGCCGCATCCACGTAGAGTCGAGCTTGCTCGACTGCTGTTCTGCCAGCAGTCGGGCAAGCTCGACTCTACGTAACCTGCATCACGCCGCGTCGATGGCCTCGGACAACCGCTCCACCGCGATCACTTCCATGCCCTTCACCGAGCCGCCCTTGGGCGCGTTGGCCTTGGGCACGATGGCGCGCTTGAACCCATGGGTGGCGGCCTCGCGCAGGCGGTCTTCGCCATTGGGCACCGGGCGGATCTCGCCGGACAGGCCGACCTCGCCAAAGGCAATCGTCTTCTCCGCCAGCGGCCGGTCCTGCAGCGAGGACAGCACCGCCAGCAGCACCGGCAGGTCGGCGGCGGTTTCCTGCACGCGGATGCCACCGACCACATTGACGAACACGTCCTGGTCGCCAACCAGCACGCCGCCGTGGCGGTGCAGCACCGCCAGCAGCATGGCCAGGCGGTTCTGCTCCAGGCCAACGGCGACACGGCGCGGATTCGACAGCGGCGAGGCATCGACCAGCGCCTGCACCTCCACCAGCAGCGGCCGGGTGCCCTCGCGGGTGACCATCACGCAGCTGCCTGGCTGGTGGGTACTGCCCCCGGACAGGAAGATCGCCGACGGATTGGAGACCTCCTTCAGGCCCTTGTCGCCCATCGCGAACACGCCCAGCTCGTTGACCGCGCCGAAGCGGTTCTTGAACGCGCGCAACAGGCGGAAGCGGCTGCCGCTCTCACCCTCGAAGTACAGCACCGCATCGACCATGTGCTCCAGCACGCGCGGGCCAGCGATGCCGCCTTCCTTGGTCACGTGGCCGACCAGAAACACGGCGGTGCCGGTCTCCTTGGCGAAGCGCACCAGCCGTGCCGCGCTCTCGCGCACCTGGCTGACCGAGCCCGGCGCGGCGGTCAGGCTTTCGGTCCACAGGGTCTGCACCGAATCGGCCACGATCAGCCGCGGGCCGGCCCTGGACGCATGCTGCAGGATCGATTCAACCCCGGTCTCGGCCAGCGCATTGACGCCGTCCAGCGGCAGTTCCAACCGGTGTGCACGGCCGGCCACCTGGGCCAGCGATTCTTCGCCGGTGACATACAGCACCGGCAGCTCCGCCGCCATCTTGGCCACCGCCTGCAGCAGCAGGGTCGACTTGCCGATGCCCGGATCGCCACCCACCAGCACCACCGCACCTTCGACCAGGCCGCCGCCCAGCACGCGGTCGAACTCGCCGATGCCGGTGGAAACCCGACGGTGCTCGGTCTGCTCGACATCCTTCAGGGCGGTGATCTTCGGCGGGTCGATCTTGCCGGCCCAGCCGGCCCGGCGCGAGGCCGGCGCCTTGGCCGCCGCCGCGCTCTCCAGCACGATCTCCGACAGCGAGTTCCAGGCATTGCACTCGGTGCACTGGCCCTGCCACTTGCTGTATTCGGCGCCGCATTCATTGCAGACGTAGGCGGTGCGGGCTTTGGCCATCGGATGATTTCCAGCAACGGGAACAGGCGTGGCAGGATAGCCGAGCCGGGTCGCAGGTGCTGCGACCGCTCAAGTCCCGCCCACCCGCGCCGATAGGGGTCGCGGGCGTGCGCCTTGCGGGCGCCCCTCCTTTCTCCCACTGGATTCAACATGACTGGCAGTTACAGTCAGAGCCTGGTTGCCATCTCGCTGCTGGTGGCCATTCTTGCTTCGTACACGGCGCTGGACATGGCCGGCCGCCTGGCCACCGCCGAAGGCCGCGTGGCCCGCTGGTGGCTTGCAGGGGGCGCGGCGGCGATGGGCCTGGGCATCTGGTCGATGCACTTCATCGGCATGCTGGCCTTCGACCTGCCGATTCCGGTCGGCTACGACCTCGGCATCACCCTGTACTCGCTGGCGGTCTCCATGGGTGCCTCGGCCTATGCGCTGTGGCTGGTGTCGCGGCCCAGCCTGCCGTGGCGACGGCTGCTGGCCGGCGCGGTGCTGATGGGGCTGGGCATCGCCACCATGCACTACCTGGGCATGGCGGCGATGCGCATGCAGCCCGGCATCGATTACCACCCGGGCTGGTTCGCCGCGTCGATCGCGGTGGCCATCGGTGCCGCCGGCGCCGCGCTGTGGATCGCCTTCCGCCTGCGTGCCGAGCAGCGCAACACCCTCCTCCTGCGCGCGCTCGCTTCGCTGGTGATGGGCCTGGCCATCGTCGGCATGCATTACACCGGCATGGCCGCGGCGCGCTTCCCCGAAGGCAGCATCTGCGGCGCGGTTGGCAGCGGTGCCATCGACACCCGCTGGCTGGCGGTGCTGGTGATCGTCACCACCGTGGCCACGCTGGGCATCGCGCTGGTTGCCTCGCTCTTCGACCGGCAGATGCGCGTGCGCACCGGGCTGCTGGCCGATTCGCTGGCGCGCGCCAACAACAAGCTGATCCAGGCCGCGCTGCACGACCCGCTCACCCAGCTGCCCAACCGCATGCTGCTGCAGGACCGCATCGAGCAGGCCATCGAGAAGGCGCGCCGCCGCGGCCACACGGTGGCGGTGATGTTCTGCGACCTGGACGGTTTCAAGGCGGTCAACGATGCCTACGGCCACCAGCTCGGCGACCGCCTGCTGGTGGCGGTGGCGCAGCGCATCGGCGGCCTGCTGCGGCCGCAGGACACCTTCGCCCGCCTCGGCGGCGACGAGTTCGTGATCGTGCTGGCCATCGACATTCCCGACGATGCGGTGGTGGTGGCCGAGCGCATCATCGCCGCGGCCGGCGAGCCGTTCACGCTGGATGCGGCCGAACTGCAGGTCAGTGCCAGCCTCGGCATCGCGCTGTACCCGGACGATGCCGGCAACGAGCGCGAGCTGATGGCGCATGCCGATGCGGCGATGTACCACACCAAGGAAACCGGCCGGAACGGCTACACCTTCTTCACCCCGTCGATGCAGCTGAGCGCCAACCGCCAGCTGCGCCTGCTGCAGGACCTGCGCAAGGCCATCGCCCGCGATGAACTGATCCTGCATTACCAACCCAAGTTCCCCGCCGCAGGCGCACCGGCCACCGGCGCCGAGGCGCTGCTGCGCTGGCAGCACCCGGAGCTGGGCCTGCTGGCCCCGGACGTGTTCATCCCCATCGCCGAGCGCAGCGGCCTGATCCTGCCGATCGGCGACTGGGTGCTGGACCGTGCGTGTGCGCAGCTGCGTGCGTGGCACGAGGCCGGCCATGCGGAATGGTCGATGGCGGTAAACCTGTCGCCGCTGCAGTTCGCCTCGCCGGCGCTGCTGGACAGCGTGCGCGAGGTGCTGCAGCGGCACCGGATCGAACCGGCACGGCTGACCCTGGAGATCACCGAGACCACGGCGATGAAGGACGTCGATGCCAGCCTGGCGATCCTCAACGACCTCACCGCGATGGGCGTGCACATTGCCATCGACGATTTCGGCACCGGCTATTCCAGCCTGCTCTACCTCAAGCGCATGCCGGCCACCGAACTGAAGATCGACCGCGCCTTCGTGCACGACCTGGAATGCAATGACGAGGACGCCGCCATCGTCTCGTCGATCATCGCGCTGGGCCGCACCCTGCAGCTGCAGGTGGTGGCCGAAGGCGTGGAGACGCAGGCGCAGCGCGAGTACCTGAGCGAGCTGGGCTGCGACCAGCTGCAGGGGTACCACCTGGGCCGGCCGATGGAGGCCGACGAGTTCCTGCGCAAGGTGGCGGGGTAGAGCCGGCCGCTGGCCGGCTTCCCGCGATTGCCGGCCAGCGGCCGGCACTACCGCACCAAACAAAAAGGCCGCCCCAGGGCGGCCTTTCTGCGTGGCAACGTCGCGAGGACGTCAGTGCATCATGTGCACGTTCATGTTGTGCATGACCCACAGGGTACCGACCACGATGATGCCGATCACCACCACGGTGAAGGCCGCAGCGTTGACGTTCCAGCGGCTTTCCGAAGAGCGGTCCAGGTGCAGGAAGAACACCAGGTGGACCAGCATCTGCAGTACCGCGGTGATCGCGATCACCACACCGTTGACGGTGCGCGAGAAATCGCCCGACATCACCATCCAGAACGGGATGACGGTCAGCACCACCGCCAGCACGAAGCCGATCAGGTACGACTTCACGGTGCCATGGCTTTCGCCGCCGGTGCCGTGGTCGTGTGCATGGTTGTCATGTGCCATTACAGCGCTCCATTGAGGTAGACGACGGAGAACACGCCGATCCAGATCAGGTCCAGGAAGTGCCAGAACAGGCTCAGGCACGCCATGCGGGTCTTGTTGGTCGGGGTCAGGCCGTACTTCTTCAGCTGCACGAACATCACCAACAGCCACAGCAGGCCGGCGCTGACGTGCAGGCCGTGGGTGCCGACCAGGGCGAAGAACGCCGACAGGAAGGCACTGCGGTCCGGACCGTAGCCCTGGTGGATCAGGTGCTGGAATTCCCACACTTCCATGCACATGAAGCCGAAGCCCAGCAGCCAGGTGATGGCCAGCCACAGGTACATCTGGCCCATCTGCTTGCGGTGCATGGCGATCATGCCCAGGCCGAAGGTCAGCGACGAGGTCAGCAGCAGCGCGGTTTCCCACGCCACGAACGGCAGCTCGAACAGGTCCTTCGCGCCGGGGCCGCCATCGGTACCGCCGGACAGCACCACGTAGGTGGCAAACAGCGAGGCGAAGATGAGGCAGTCGCTCATCAGGTACACCCAGAAACCGAAGACGGTGTTGCCGCCGGTGTCGTGGTGCTCGTGGTCGTCATGGCCATGGGCCGCCGCATGCGCGGCGTGCCCGTGGCTCAGGGTCGAGGTATTGGTGCTCATGCCTTCAGCTCCGACTTCACCAGGCCCTGGTTTTCCAGGTGCTTGCGGTGTTCGTTCTCGATGCGTTCCACCTCGGCGGCCGGGACCCAGTAGTCCACGTCCTGGTCGAAGGTGCGGTAGATGAACGTGGCGATCATGCCGACGAAGCCGACGATGGCCAGCCACCAGATGTGCCAGATCATCGCGAAGCCGAACACCAGGCTGAAGGCACCGATGACCACGCCCGTGCCGGTGTTGCGCGGCATGTGGATGTCGGTGTACTTGGCCGGCTTCGGCCAGGCCTCACCGCGCTGCTTGCGCTCCCAGAAATCGTCCAGCTCGGTGACTTCCGGCAGCGTGCCGAAGTTGTAGAAGGCCGGCGGCGAAGAGGTTTCCCACTCGAGCGTACGGGCATCCCACGGGTCGCCGGTCAGGTCGGCAGTCTTCTTGCGGTCGCGGATCGACACGGCCACCTGGATGATCTGGCACAGGATGCCGGCGCCGACGATGAAGGCACCTGCAGCGGCCACCAGCAGCAGCGGCTCGTAGGCCGGGTTGACGGTGCTCTGCAGACGACGGGTCATGCCCATGAAGCCCAGCACGTACATCGGCATGAAGGTCACATAGAAGCCGATGAACCAGCACCAGAACGCGCACTTGCCCCAGAACTCATTGAGGCGGAAGCCGAACATCTTCGGCCACCAGTAGGTGATGCCGGCGAACATGCCGAACACCACGCCGCCGATGATGACGTTGTGGAAGTGGGCGATCAGGAACAGGCTGTTGTGCAGCACGAAGTCGATGGCCGGGATCGCCAGCATCACGCCGGTCATGCCGCCGATGGTGAAGGTGACCATGAAGCCGATGGTCCACAGCACGGGCGTGGTGAACTGCACGCGACCGCGGAACATGGTGAACAGCCAGTTGAAGATCTTCACGCCGGTCGGGATCGAGATGATCATCGTCGTGATGCCGAAGAAGGCATTGACGTTGGCACCCGAGCCCATGGTGAAGAAGTGGTGCAGCCACACGATGAACGACAGCACGCCGATGCAGGCGGTGGCGTAGACCATGCCCTTGTAGCCGAACAGCGCCTTGCGCGAGAAGGTCGCGATGACTTCGGAGAACACACCGAACGCCGGCAGGACCAGGATGTACACCTCCGGGTGGCCCCAGATCCAGATCAGGTTGATGTACAGCATGGCGTTGCCGCCACCGTCATTGGTGAAGAAGTGCGTACCCAGGTAACGGTCCAGGGTCAGCAGCACCAGGGTGATGGTCAGCACCGGGAAGGCGGCGACGATCAGCACGTTGGTCACCAGGGCGGTCCAGGTGAACACCGGCATCTGCATCAGCTTCATGCTGGGGGTACGCATCTTCAGGATGGTGATGAAGAAGTTGATACCGCTCAGCGTGGTACCCAGGCCTGCGACCTGTAGACCCCAGATGTAGTAGTCCATGCCGACGCTTGGACTGTATTCGATGCCCGACAACGGCGGGAACGCCAGCCAACCGGTGGCAGCGAACTCACCGATCCACAGCGACAGCATGATCAGCACCGCACCGGACACGAACAGCCAGAAGCTGAGCGAGTTGACGAACGGGAACGCGACGTCGCGCGCACCGATCTGCAGCGGCACGGCCAGGTTCATCAGGCCGGTGATCAGCGGCATCGCCACGAAGAAGATCATGATCACGCCGTGGGCGGTGAAGATCTGGTCGTAGTGGTGCGGCGGCAGGTAACCCTCGGACCCGCCGACGGCGAGCGCCTGCTGGGTACGCATCATGATGGCGTCGGAGAAACCGCGCAGCAGCATGACGAAGGCGACGATGAGGTACATCACGCCGATCTTCTTGTGGTCCACCGAGGTGAACCACTCCTTCCACAGATAGCCCCACAGCTTGAACTTGGTGATCAGGGCCATGACGCCCAGGCCACCCAGCACCGCGCCGACCAGGGTGGTCAGCACGATCGGATCGTGGGGGATCGACTCAATAGAGAGTTTTCCCAACATGTTCATTCTCCCGAACCCGCGTGGCCGGCATGGCCTGCGTGTTCGTGTTCGTTGGCATCCAGGTTTTCACCCGATTCCTTGGAATCATGCGCGTCACTGGGGGCGTGGCCCTCGTGCGCTTCATGGCTGGCGGCATCGGCAGCGGCGGCACCGGCGTGTTCGTGCTTCATGCCGTAGTGCTTGTTGTCGCCCATGTGCTTGGCGATGACCCAGTTGAACAGGCCTTCTTCGGTCTTGCCGAAGTAGGTGACCGGGTACCACTCGGCGTTGCGTGCTTCACCCAGGGCCTTGAACGAGGCCTTGTCCAGGGTCTGCTCGCCGGCACGTACCTGGTCCAGCCACTGGCGGTATTCGGCATCGGTGACCGAGTAGGCGGTGAAGTGCATCTTGGCGAAGCCCGCGCCGCTGTAGTGCGAGGACATGCCCGGGAATTCACCGGTCTCGTTGGCGATCAGATGGAGCTTGGTCTCCATCGCAGCCATCGAGTAGATCATGCTGCCCAGGTGCGGGATGAAGAAGGCATTCATCACCGTGTCGGACGTGATCTTGAAGTTCAGCGGCGTGTTGACCGGGAACTTGATTTCGTTGACGACCGCCACCTTCTCTTCCGGATAGATGAACAGCCACTTCCAGTCCAGCGAGATCGCCTCGATGGTGACCGGCTTGACGTCCGATTCCAGCGGCTTGTACGGGTCAAGCGCGTGCGACGAACGCCAGGTCAGGACCGCCAGCACCAGCACGATCATGCACGGAATGGACCACACCACCACCTCGATCGCCGTCGAGTGGGACCACTTCGGCTCGTAACGGGCCTTGGTGTTGGAGGCGCGATACTTCCACGCGAAGGTCAGGGTCATGATGATGACCGGGATGACGACCAGCAGCATGAGCACGGTAGCCGTGATCAGCAGGGTCTTCTCATCCTGGCCGATCTGGCCCTTCGGACTGAGGATGGCCACGGCATCGCAGCCGGTGAGCATCACCAGCAACGACAGCAGCAGGCCCGGGCGCAACCAGCGCCCAAGGGTTTTCAACGGAATCATCGGTCGATCCAATTGCGAGGGAATGCCGTTCCCCGTCCTGCCTGTTCCGGCCAAAGCCGGTCCCACCGGTCCGGGGACAGGCAGGGAGGTGGGGTCGAGTCAGCCCTACAATTTTAGGCCGTCACCCACCATTTAAGAAAGGCATTGACAATGATCGAGCGCAGGAAAGGCGCCGATCTGGCTGCGACACGTTGTCGCACCGCGTGCGCGCGGGCCGTCCAGCCGCACGGGCACGCAGCGTAACACCGGGCCCGGCCACGCCAAAGCCACCTCACCGGCAAAGCCTGCTGAATGTGTTCAGCCATGCACGAAACGTTAGGACGGCCTGACTTCCCTGCACACCAGCTCGGCCAGTTCCCTGCATGCGAAGAACAGCCCCTCGACGACGCCCTCGTCCAGATGGCGGTCGGGCGTGGCCATGGATTCGCAGCGACTGGCCGCATGCAGCATCTCTACCGCCGTCTGGATGCCCACGGCCGCGCGGTCGATCCTGGCCAGGGACTGGCGGCGGCCGTCAGACAGGTTCTCTTCCGGCCACAGCATGCCGTCGGAGCCTTCGCCATCGCGGATGCGCTTGAGGCAGCCCTGGAAGGTGCTGAGATCAAAGGACGGGTTGTCGTCGTCGTTGGTGGGTTCATCGACGGGGAATGGCGGAATCTTGCGAGTGGTCATGGCGTCGGCTTCCGTGGCTGTACTTAACACTGCCACCGCGCGGAAGCGGGTGGCGGACGGTGCGGGTTCCAAACCGGGCATAGCTAAACCGGCGGGTCCGAAGACCCCCACGCACCGCCCGCCATATAGGCCGACGGATTGCCAGCCGGCACCGTTTCAGAGCGGTGCCGGCTGGCAAGCGTTTACAGCTATGCGCGGGTTTGGATGCCCGGCCACCCTTTTTCGGTGGCGCGCCATGGTGTATACGCCTGCACCTTCGATTCAATGAGAAAAATCCGAAAGGTTCGGATGCATCGAAAGGAGCGGTACGAATTGTTGCATGCGCAGTACATGGCGGGGGCGACTCGAGAAGACGCGAGTGCGCTGATGGAAAGGCGGAGGCGACACCCGGTGCCGCAAATGGGCTGCAGGCCCTTAAGGCCAGTGACGTTTCCCGCTTACCAATAGTTGTATGAAGCAGCCTGGCCGAATGGATAGACAGTTGGCGGCGCCGTGGGATTTGTCGCAACTGGCGGACCAAGCATGCAGAATGCGACAGGCGATTGGCTTCCGTTTTGCCATCCATGGGCTGGCACTACTGTGCAATGCCACCCCTCCAGCCGGCGGCCATGGCGCTGCGCTACCGAAGCACAAACAGAATGCCTCGACCAGAAGCGTGGCTTTTCATTGCAACTGAAGCCGCAAGCAGAAATCGAACCTACGATTCGTCGCTTGGGAGTCGACATCAGTAACTATTCACTCGCCTTTCGCATCAGGCGGTCCAGGGATGGAAACGACGAAATCAATGATCTCTTCGATCTCCAGGCCTCGTTGATTGGGCTCATCGTCAGCTCCCAAACCAGTCTCCAACAACTCCTGAACCAATGCATTGATCAGCCACTCGCGATCACGTTCAACTGGGTTTACAAAGCCTTCTTCAGGCAACTGAAAGTTGTGCTTCGCTGCGATTTCAATCAACAGGGATTGCAGACGGGAGGAGATAGACCGTGTCATTTCACTTCACCTTTGGGTTTCTCAAGCCATCGCTGTTTCTTGACATTGCAGTTATGACTTTCCCTTCGCCATTCAGGACCACCTTCGCATCCTTCCCGGTATAGCAGTCTTGCCACCGGCCTGCTCGGCGACCTTCGCGGGTTCTTTATACCGCCACCGAGAACCCGGAGGTGGAGCGAACTGAGCGACACGACAATTCCGCGCTGCCAGCCATGGGCTGGCACTACTGGGGTTGCCGGCCAGCGGCCGGCACTACCAGAGCCACAAACAAAAAGCCCCGGCCAAGGCCGGGGCTTTTCATTACAACTGGTGCCGGAAACAGGAGTCGAACCTGCGACCTACGCATTACGAATGCGCCGCTCTACCAACTGAGCTATTCCGGCGGAGCCCGCGATTTTACGGGCTGGGCGCCCCGGCGGTCAATCCACCCGGCTCAGCCCGCCTCCACCCGGTTGGCGCAGGGCCGCCCGGCATCGAAATCGGCCAGGTTGCCCAGTGTGATCGCCGAGATCTCCTGCAGCGCCTCCACGGTGAAGAAGCCCTGGTGGCCGGTCACCAGCACGTTGGGGAAGGTCATCAGGCGCTGGAAGGCTTCGTCGTCGATGATCTCGCCGGACAGGTCCTGGAAGAACAGCGCACTCTCCTGTTCGTAGACGTCGATGGCCAGATGGCCGAGCCGGCGCGACTTCAGCGCGCGGATCACCGCGTGGGTGTCCACCAGTGCGCCACGCGAGGTGTTGACCAGCATCGCGCCCGGCTTCATCCGCGCCAGCGAGGCGTCGTTGATCAGGTGCTGGGTGTCGGGTGTCAGCGGGCAGTGCAGCGAGACGATGTCGGCGCGCGCCAGCAGCTCATCCAACGCCACCATGTCGCCCACCCCGGCAAAGGCCGGTGACGGATACGGGTCGTGCCCCAGCACGGTACAGCCCATGCCCTTGAAGATGCGCGCAGTGGCCAGGCCGATCTTGCCGGTACCGACGATGCCGACGGTGCGGCCATGCAGGGTGCGGCCAAGCAGGCCATCGAGCATGAAGTTGCCTTCGCGCACCCGGTTGTAGGCGCGGTGGGTCTGCCGGTTGAGGGTCATCACCAGCGCCAGCGCATGCTCGGCCACGGCTTCGGGCGAATAGGCCGGCACCCGCGCGACGAACAGGCCCAGTGCCTTCGCCGCAGCAAGATCCACATTGTTGAAGCCCGCGCAGCGCAGCAGCACCGCACGCACACCGAGCGAATGCAGGGCGTGCAGCACTGGCGCGTCGAGGCGGTCATTGACGAACACGCAGACGGCGGCGCAGTCCTGCGCCAGCGCTGCGGTATGCACATCCAGCGCAGCATCGAAGTAGACGAACGTGTACCCCTGCCCGTCCGCATCGCGCTGGTTGGCTTCGTCCAGGAAGCGGCGGTCGTAAGGGCGGGCGCTGAAGACGGCGATCTGCATGGAAGGACCTGGGTGGGATGCCCTGCCGACCATACCGCAGCCACGCGTCTATGGGGATGGCACCGGCGATGCAGGCATCGCCGGTGCCGTGCTCACCTTAGAACCGGTAGCCCAAGCCAAGCATCACGCCGTTCTGGATCTGCCCGTCGCGGCGCTCGCCCACGTAGTCGGCCATGATCGACAGTCGCTCGCTGGCGCGGCTGGTCACGCCCAGGTTCCAGGCCAGCACCTGCTCGCCCACAGCCTGGCTGCTGGCGCCGAACACCAGATCCGGGGCGGCGGCGAAGCCGGTGCTGTAGCGGGCCTGCGAATCGCCCAGTTCCTTCTGCCAGACCACGCGGGCGCGCGGGGTGATGCGCTCGCCGTTGTTGCCGTCGAAGGTCTTGAACAGCTGCAGGCCGGCGCCGACGCGGATGCTCTCCAGGCTGCCGCTGCGGCCAACCAGTGCGCCCGCGCCCTGCCCTTCATTGAAGCGCGTGGCCGAGGTGCGCGCGTAATCCACCACCGGCAGCAACGGCTGGATCACCAGTCCCTTGCCGGTGGTGAACGAGAACGCGTGCTCGACCCGTGCGGAGATCGCATCGTTGTTGTACTTGGCGCGCAGCGGCTGCTGCAGGCCATCAATGCCGCTGATGCTGCGACGGGTGTCGTGGCGCAGGTCGGTATAGCGCACCGCCGCCGACAGGTAGCCGCGCGAGTAGGTCGCGTCCAGGTAGCCGCCCACGTCCAGCGCGCGCACGTCACCGCTGAAGTCGGAGCCGTCGCGGCCCTTGGTCGACATGTCGGCGGCCGCCACGCTGACGCCGAGGGTGACGCGGTCATCGGCCACGCGGGTATCGGCCCCCACCACGATGCCACCGATGTTGTGGCTGAGGCCGGCCACGCCGCCCTCCGCATCGATGCGGCCATGGCTGGCGAAGCCGCGCGCCCATATGCCACGGTTTCGGCCAGCATCACCGCCGCCGGCAGCACTGCCGGACGCCGGCTCGACCAGATGCATCGCCAGCTGGTTGAACAGGCTGCCGTGGCGCATGCCCGGCTGTGCCGACACCGACTGCGCGGCCTGCGAGGCCAGGCCATCGGCATCGCCACCACTGCGCATCGCGGCCTGGTGCTGCTGCACCACATTGCCGATGCTGCCGATCAGCGCGTTGTCGGCCAGCCGCAGGCTGGCATGCGCATCACCACGCAGGGCACCGGCCTGATGCGCGATCACATCTCGGTCGGCGAACTGCAGCGCGCCCAGCAGTGACTTCAGGTTGCCGTCCTGGCGGGCGGAGGCGGTCGCCAGCGCGCGGCCCAGCTCGTCGCCGGAGGTAGCGTTGGCGAACAGGCCCAGCTGATCGAAGCCGGGGTTTGCCGTCAGCCACAGGCCGTCGGCGGTCTGCTTCACGTTGAAGCTCAGCAGCGAGTTGTGGCGCGGGCGGAACACATCGCCCGCGGTGATACTGGCGCTGTAGCCGGTGTCGCCCAGGCGCACGACATCCTCGAAGCCGCCCTGGTAGATCGGGCCCTGCACCAGGTCACGGCGGAAATCCTGGCCGTAGTAGCCCTGCGCCACATTCAGTTCGAGGAAGGCGCCCTTGGAGATCACCAGCGCGCCATCGGTCGGTTCGTCATCGAAGAACGTGCCCACGCGCAGTCGGCCCGTGGCGGCGCCGCCGTTCTCGGTGACGTCGAACAACAGCTTGCCGCCTGGCATGATGTTGACGTAGCCGTGGGTGACCAGATCGCCGCCGCGCGGCATCAGCGTGCCAAACACGCGCAGGCGGTTGAAGCCGTCCTCGCGCCAGGAGGGGCCGGAACCGCTGCCCAGTGCATCAAGATCCATCGCGGTGCCGGCCACGTCGCCATGGCCGACCAGCATGCCCGCGCCCAGCACGCGCACTTCCGACGCACGCAGCGCGCCGCCTTCCAGTGCGATGGTGCCGTTGTCGACCAGCATGAAGTCGGCGCCGGTGGTGGCGGCGGTGCGCCAGGTGGCACCGTTGGTCACGCGGATCACGCCCATGGCGTTGTCGAGCGTGGATACGTCCAGGTCAGCCAAGCGCAGCTTGGACAGCAGCAGCGCCTGGATGCCCGGATCGTTGAGGTAGTCCTGCACCGAATCCGGGCCGATGCCCTGCGGGCCTCGGCTTGAAGCGTTGTAGATGCTCTGCGCCAGGTTGATGTAGCTGGACTGCCAGTTGGTGTTCCAGCGCGCGAAATCGTCGTCGACGAAGGTCTGCAGCTGGCGCCCGGTACGCAGGTAGCCGGGGTTGATGTCGCCGCTTACGTTCGCGCTCACGTTCAACGTGTCGCCAGGATCGCGATAGCCGCTCGCGGTGATGATGTTGTTGCTGTAAATGTTCTGACCGGCGAACGATTCGAGCTTGCTGCCGCTGCCATCCGGGTCGAAGGTGACCGAGGCGCCGGTGGTGCGCGCCGGGTCGCGGAACACCAGCAGGCCATTGGGCTGCACGACCTCGTACATGGCCTTGTGCAGCAGGCCGGCATCCATGCCGCCGCCGTAGTTGCCGGTGTAGATCTGGGTCATGCGCGGCGATGGCGTATAGATCACCTTGCCGCCGCTGCTGGCCGCGTGGATCTGCACCGAATCGACGATCGGCAGGTCGCCGGCCAGATAGCGCTCGACGCCACCGGACTGCATGATCGAGCACGACGAAATGCAGTGGCCGGACACGATGGTGTTCAGGCCGGCGGTGCGGATCACGCCCTGCAGCCACTCGCCGGCGATCAGCGCGCCGCCGTTGGAGGTGCGCAGCACCACTTCGCGGATCGGCCGGCCCTCGGCCTGCGCCTTGGCCAGCAACGCCGGCAACGACACCACGTCGGCGTAGGTCACCCCGCCACTGAGGAAGATGCGATCGCCCTGCACGTGATAACTCATTGCCATGACGTCATCAGCAGCCGCGAGGGCGCCGACGCTGATCAGCCCGGCCAGGGCCAGGCTCAACTTCGAATGCTTCATACGTTCTCTCTCCACCCGCAACACGCGGGTAAGGGGTCAAACGTCAGAGCGGCGCGAACTCCCCCAGCCGAGCCGCCGCGCAATGATGAATGCATTCACAATGAGAATGGGGTGCCGCACACTCTTCCCCATCCGGTCATCGTCGCGTAAAACTCGATGACGCATCCGCCAATGTCAGCCGAGGCCAGCCCTGTCCGCTCCGTCCCCCCTGATCCACCACGCGCCGGAGCCGCCGGTGCCAGCGGATGCCTTCATCGCGTTCGTACGCGAAGAACGCGCACCGCTGTGTGCGTTCCTGCGCACGCGGGGCGTCGGGCCGGAGGATGCAGAGGACATCGCGCAGGACTGCATGGAGCGGCTGATCCGCTATCGCGCGCACGGCGCCGATGAGCTGCGCCTGCTGCTGTATCGTATCGCCCGCAACCGACTGGCCGATCGCGGCCGCTCTGCGCAGTCGCGACCGCACCTGTCGTTGGCCGAGCATGATGGCAGCGACCAGCCCACCAGCCAGTCGCCCGATCCATTGCGCCAGGCCGAGTCCGGGCAGATGCTGTCCCTGCTGCGGCAGGCCCTTTTCAAACTGCCCGAGCGCGCGCGCGAGGTGTACCTGCTCAACCGGATCACCGGCATGAGCTATACGCAGATCGCGCGGCACTGTGGAATTACTGCCAAGACCGTGGAAAAACATATCGCCCGTGCCCTGCAGGGCCTGCGCCAGGAGTTGGGACCGGATTCGCTGCACAACGACAGGGATGTGGAATGAACCGTCAGCGGCACACGGAAGACGCCTCGCTGTTCGAACGCGCCAGCACCTGGGTGGCGCGGCTGGAAGCGCCGGACTGCACGCCGGCCGAACGCGAAACGTTCGAGGACTGGCTGGCCGAAAACCCGGCCCATGTGAAAGCGTGGGTGCAGGCCGAGAACCTGTTCCAGCAGGGCCAGGGGCTGGCGGCAGACCCCTGGCTGCGTACCGCTGCGGCCCGTGCGGCGCGACCGCCGCGCCGCCGCGGGTTGCCGGCATTCGCGGCCGCCGCCGGCATCTGCCTGGCCATCGGCGTGGGCTGGATGCTGGCCGTGGACGGCAACCCCACGCCGCAGCGCTATGCCAATGACAGCCACGAAACGCAGCAGCTGACCCTGGCCGACGGCAGCGTGGCCACGCTCGACGCGGGCACCACGCTGCACGCCCGTTTCGGCTGGCGCCATCGCGAGCTGGACCTTGAACGCGGGCGCCTGCAGCTGCAGGTCGCGCCGTCGAACAAGGCGCTGCAGCTGCGCGCCGGCAGCAGCACCATTCGCGATATCGGCACGACCTTCCAGGTTGAACGCCTGCGCGATGGCCTGGTGGAAGTCGCGCTGCTGGAAGGCGCGGTGGAAGTGAGCAACGGTGCGGCCCAGCACACCCTGGCACCGGGCCAGCAGCTGCAGGTACTGCCTTCCGGGCGCATCCAGCCGGGCCCGGCACTGTCGTCCACGGCGGCCGCCGAGGGCTGGCTGCAGGGACAGCTGGTATTCGACGCCACGCCGCTGTCGATCGTGGTCGAACGGATGAACCGCTATGGCCGCACACCGCTGGTGATTGCCGATCCGGAGATCAGCAACTTGGCGGTCAGTGGCACGTTCCGCGCAGGCGACGCACAGGAGTTGCTGTCCGCGCTGGAACTGGGCTGGTCCGTCGCTGGCCAGACGCGCCCGGATGGCGCGCTGGAACTGCGCCGCACCTACTGAGGGGCCTGCAGTGATGGCAGGACCGGGTGCGCTGCAGTGGGGGCTGCTCCGCCCCCTGCTGTGCCTGGCGCTGTTGGCCACTGCACCGCCCGCGGCCACGGCCAGCGAATCGGCGGCCACGCATGCCTACCGCATCGATGCCGGCCCATTGCCGTCGGCGCTGCAGCAGTGGGCCCGGCAGAGCGGCATCGCGCTGCTGTTCGACGCCCGTGAGCTGGCAGCACTGCATACCGACGGCGCGAACACCCGGACCGATCCCGCCAGCGCCCTGAAGCAGCTGGTTGCCGGCATGCCGGTGACGATCCTGCGCACGCCTTCGGGTGGCTTCGTGGTGCGCCGCGTCGGTGCGGCCCCCATCGCCACAACACCCACGCCAAAGGCCGTGGTGGCTCCCCGCCACGATGCCCCCCGGCCGCCGCCGCAGGTGGAACTGGCACCGATCCACGTCACCGGCAGCCGCCTGCCACGCACCTCGGTGCAGACCACGCTGCCGGTCACCACGATTGATCGGGACGACATCCTGCGCAGTGGCTACGGCAGCCTGTTCGACCTGCTGCGGCACCTGCCCGGCATGAATGGCCTGCCGGCGATGACCAGCGCGCGCAGCGGTGACTCGCAGTACCTGCCGGTCGGTGCCGCGGCCACTACCAGCCTCGATGGCATGGGGCCGCGCGCCACCCTGTTCCTGGTCAATGGCCGGCGCCTGCCGCGCTACCCGATGGTGTCGCTGGAGCAGGGAGGGCTCACCGACCTGGGCGGCATTCCGCTCAGCTTCGTCGAACGCATCGAGCTGGTGCGTGGCGGTGCCTCGGCGATCTACGGCGCTGACGCCATGTCCGGCGTGGTCAACATCATCCTGCGTGACCAGGCCGATGGGCCCGAAGCCATGCTGCAGACCGGCCTGAGCAGCCGGGGCGACGCCGCGCAGTATCGCCTGCAGGCGGCCACCGGCGGCCTGCGCGGCAACGGCGATCGCTGGTTCGCCGGCGTCGACCTGCACCGTGTCGACCACCTGGCCGGCGACCGCCGCGACTGGCATGCGGAGACCTCGCAATACCTGATCGGTGCCTTCGGTGCTGGCCGCTACTGGCCTGCACGGCGCTGCGAAGGGCCGTTGAAGCGGCGCGAGGGTGCCTGCTGGTTCGACAGTGCGCGCCCACGCTCGCTGCAGCCCGCTTCGGATACCGCGTCGGCCTACCTGCGCTATCGGCATGAACGTGGCGAAGGGCGCTACGCCTATGCCGAGGCCCGCGCCAGCCACAACCGCCAGCGCTTCGACCTCGGCCCCACTGCGGTTTCCCTCGCCCTGTACGGAATCACCTTCAACACCGTGCTGCGCGAAGCCGGCAACGTGCGCCCACACGTTCGCGCCACCGATGCTGACGTCACCTTCGGCATCGGCCGCGACCAGGGCCGGCGCAGCTGGGATGCCGGGCTCAGCGCACAGCGCAGTGATGTCAGCCTGTCCACGCCGGGCACCGTGCGGGCCACCCCGTTGATCGAGGCCGCGCAGTCACTTCGGTTCCTGCCCGGATTCGACATGCTGCCCAGCGACGAAACGGCGTCCTGGTTCCCGATGATCCGCAACCGTGGCCTTACCGAACAATGGCAGGGCTGGTGGGGCATGCAGCGCGAACTCATGCCGTTTCCGGGAGGCAATGCGCAGCTGGCCACCGGCATCGACCTGCGCCATGAGCGCTGGACCTCGCACCCCGATGCGCTGCTGAGCCAGGGTGACCTGGCGCTGGGACTGCCGCAGCAGCAGCGCAGGCTGTCGCGGCAGAGTGGTGGCGCCTACGCCGAACTCGGCCTGCCACTGGCACCTGCGCTTCGCATGGACCTGGCCGCACGCTGGGACCGTGACGGTGACTACACCGCGGTCTCGCCACGGGCCGGCCTGCGCTGGACGCCGTCGCCGCAGTGGTCGTTCCTGCTGGCCAGCGGGCGTGGCTACCGCGCCCCCAGCCTGTTCGAGCAGCGGCGCCCACCCGGCCAGTTCGGCACCCTCACCCTGCCCGCTTCGGATGCGCTGCCGCCGTGTGCGCAGAGCGCCGCGGATGGACGCTGCAGGGTGACCGCAGACGTGGAAGAAAACACCATGCTGAAAGCGGAGAGCTCGCGCAGCCATTCACTGGCCGCGACCTGGTCCCCGAATGATGCGTTCTCGCTGTCGCTGACCCACAACATCGTCGAGCTGCGCAACGAGATCCTCGCGCTGCAGCCCAACGATGCGGTCTGGAACCGCGATACCTGGCAGCTGGATGAGCAAGGCAGGTTGCGCAGCCTGCGCCTGTCCTTCGACAACATCGGCCGCACCACGTCGCGCAACTGGGTGCTGCGCGGCGAGTACCGCATCGACACCGGCAGCAACGGCCAATGGCTGTTCTCGCTGGATGCACTGAAACAGCAGGAGCTGCGCCGCCAGGTCGACCACGAACCCGCGATCGATCTGCGCGGCCATGTGACGCCAGAGATGGCGGCGGTGCTGAACGTACAGTGGCAGAACAGCCACTGGGACATCGCCCTGCGCGGCAACCAGGTCGGTCGCACCCGCGCCTGGCTGCCCGGTGCCGAGTGCCCGCAGGATCAGGTTGAACAGAACCACTGCATGAACCCCCGCCAGCTGCGCTGGAACCTGCACCTGGCACGCCGCCTTGGCCCGCGCATCGTTGCCGCGCTGGACGTGCACAACGTGCTCGACACACAACCGGTGAACTACCTGGTCGGCAATGGTGGGCAGATGCCCGGGCTGGACGACCCACTGGGCCGCTACTTCCTGCTGACCCTGCAGTTCCGCTGAGCGCAGCACCGGAAAAGGGGACGGAGGGGATTAAGTCGTTTCTGCCACGATGCCGAATACGACTTAATCCCCTCCGTCCCCTTTTTGCTGTTTCACCGAGCGGGCGATGGCGTATTGCGCGGCGTAGTAGGTGGACAGCACCAGCAGGCTGGCCAGCGGCAGGCCACCGGCGAAGCGGTCCCAGGCCAGCAGTGAATCGCTGGCTACGAACAGCACGGCACCGGCAGCGGCCCAGCGTGCGCTGCACGGTTCCGGCGCGGCCGCCTGAGGACGCACCCATGCGCGTGCGAGGGCCAGCACCGCCATCGAGGCCAGCACCACCACGTACGCCAGCACCGGGATGCGCATCGGCGCCGGCAGGTGCGGCCACAGGCCCAGCACATTGAGTGCGGCAAACGCTCCCAGCAGCACGCTGGCAGCCACCAGACCACGCCCGCCGCGCAGTCCATCGCGGAACGCGGCGATGTAGCAGAGGTGGGCCAGCAGGAATGCCACCAGGCCAGGCACGAACGCATCCACCGGCAGCATCAGCGCGATGTCGCCCACGCACGACAGCAGCATGCCGGCCAGCACCGCGCGCCGGTAGAACGGTTGCGCAGGAGCGTGCACCTGCCAGGCGATGCCGGCGATCAGCAGCGTCGTGGCCGGCTTCGCCAGCCAGTGCAGCCAGCGTCCATCACCGTGCAGGTACGCGCCAATGATGGCCAGGATCGCCACCAGCAGGATCATGCCGTCGCGGGCGCGCGCTTTCATCGCGCCTTCCACAGCTCGGCCAGGCGATCAGGCGTGCCGGCGATGCGCTCAAGCACCGGGTACTGAAGGCCACCGTGATAGTCGATGTTCATCGTATCGATGCGGTCGAACTGCTTGACCAGCAGCACGATTGGCGCCTTGTCCTTCGCCGCGTCGGCCACGGCGTCCTTCAGCCGCTGGCTGCTGTACTCGCGGCCACCGACCGCGATCACCTTCATGCCGGGCGCCAACCCGGCGTTGAACGCCGGGCTGTCCCAGATCACGTCACCCACCGTGCCGCTGTCGAGCACGGTCGCCCCGAGCGAGTAGGCCAGCAATGCGCCCTTGGCGCGCTTTTCCTGTGCCTTGTAGGCGGCGTTCGGGGTATCGCGGTAGACCAGCTTCCAACCGGCCAGCGCCAGGCCGCCGGTCAGCGGGCCGTGCCCGTCCAGGCGGCCGCGCAGGAACGTCGCCCAGTCGTACGGCGCGATGCCGTTCAAGGTCGCGACCACGTCATCGAAGGTGTACGGATTGACGTCCCAGTCGCCATTGCCAACACCGAAGAAGGCGCGCGCAAAGTCGTCCAGGCTGCGGCGGTTGCCGCTCAGTTCGCGCAGCTTGCCTTCCACTTCCAGCCACAACATCTGGCCGCCGGAATAGTAGTCCTCGCTCATCTGGTAGTTGCGGTACGGCAACGTGCGGCGCTGGGCGATGGTCGGGTCGTTGGTGGTGTCCTGCAAGGGTCGCCAGGCCAGGCCCGGGCGGCCACGGTCATAGGTGGCGGCCACATTGGCCAGCATGTCGCGTGCCTGCTCCACCGACCACAGCCCGGAACGCGCGGCCAGCACCTGGCCCCAGAACTGGGTCTGGCCTTCGTACACCCACAGCAGGCTGTCGCCCATGGGCACGTTGAAGGTGGCGGTGGCCAGGTCTGCGCCGCGGCGGTACTTGCCGTTCCACGAGTGGGTGTACTCGTGCGGTAGCAGATCACGCATCCACGCGCTCTTGTCCCACTCGGTGAAGTAACCCGGCTCGGCGCTGTTCTCGCTGGAGCGGTGATGCTCCAGGCCGATGCCACCGAGGCGGTCAGTCAGCGCCAGCAGGAATTCATAGTGGTTGTAGTGGCGCGCGCCATAGAGCTTGTCGGCCTGCTGCACCAGCGCGCGGTGGAGCTTGATCTGTGCGTCCGTCGGTTTCAGCGACTTGGCATCGTCGGCGAAGACGTTGAGGTGCACCGGCACCTTCGCGCCCGGATCGAGGTCGATGCGCTGGTAGTGCTCGCCGGCGAACAACGGCGAATCGACCAGGTGGTCATAGGAAATCGGCTTGAACACCACGGTGTCACCCTCGCGGCGCGCGGTTTCCAGCGCGGTGGCGAACGACCAGCCTTTGGGCAGGGTCACGCTGGCCTGCGCCTGCAGCTGCCGTGCATCGACGCCGGCCGGATACAGCGAATTGGCGTTCCACTGCAGGTTGAGCATCTCCGGGGTCATCACCACCCGGCCCTGGCTGCCGCCCTGCGAGGACAGGAAGTCGAAGTGGGCGACGATCTCGCTCACGCCTTCGGGCACGTCCACCTTGAACGCATAGACATTGAACTGATCGCGCTGCCAAGCCAGCGGCTTGCCGTTGGCGGTGACGCGCAGCCCGGCCAGCTTGTCGATCGGGCCGGTGGGCGAATGGTTGCCGGGAATCCACTGCGGATACAGCAGGGTCATCGGGCCGGGTTTGGCCGGCACGGTGGCGGTGACCTTGAAGATGCGCCGGGCCAGATCGCGTGCGTCCACGTCGATGCGCAGCAGGCCGGGCGCAGCGGCATTGGCCGGCGGCGAGGCCTGCGCCAGCGCCAATGCAGGCGTGGCGGCCAGCGCGAACAGCAACGACATGGCCAAGGCTCGGGTTTTCATCGGGCAGCGTCCAACAGCGGAGAATTCCCCGATGCTAGGCCTGCGGGATGCGTGGCCCCATGGCCAAAGGTCATGGCCCGCGCGAACGCCGCCAGAAGCGGCAAACCCGGCAACAAGGCCGTGAGCAGCAGATCCGTGCCATGCGTGGATGGAATGTATCCAGAAGCAGTGCGAACCAAGGTTCGCACCCACCCGCCAAGGTTCTCACCGACCGGAGCGGTTTCAGTAGATCCACGCCATGCGTGGATGGAATGCATCCAGAAGCAGTGCGAACCAAGGTTCGCACCCACCAGAGTCAGGCCCGGTCAGTCGACCAGGCGCAGGCGCAGTTCCTTCGGCAGCGCGAACACCATCGATTCCGGTTCGCCATCCAGCTCACCCACGCCGGTGGCCCCCAGCTCGGCCAGCCGCGCCAGCACGCCGTCAACCAGCACCTGCGGTGCAGAAGCACCTGCGGTGACGCCGATGTGCTGCTTGCCTGCCACCCACGCCGGGTCGATCTCGTGCGCACCGTCGATCAGATAGCTCTCCACGCCTTCACGGCGGGCCAGCTCACTCAGGCGGTTGGAATTGGAACTGTTTGGCGAACCGACCACCAGCACGAGGTCGCAGCGCTTGGCCAGGTCGCGCACCGCGTCCTGGCGGTTCTGCGTGGCGTAGCAGATGTCGTCGTTCTTCGGGCCCTGCATGGCCGGGAAGCGCTCGCGCAGCGCATCGATGATGCCGCGCGTATCGTCCACCGACAGCGTGGTCTGGGTGGTGTAGGCGAAGTTTTCCGGCTGGTTGATCTGCAGCGTGGCGACCTGCTCCACATCCTCGACCAGATAGATCTGGCCGGTGCCGGCCTCGCGGTTCCACTGGCCCATGGTGCCTTCCACTTCCGGGTGGCCGGCGTGGCCGATCAGCACCACGTCACGGCCGGCACGGCAGTGGCGGGCCACTTCGAAGTGGACCTTGGTCACCAGCGGACAGGTGGCGTCGAACACCTTCAGGCCACGGCGCTCGGCTTCCTGGCGCACCGCCTGCGAAACGCCATGCGCGCTGAAGATGACCGTGTTGTTGTCCGGCACTTCGTCCAGTTCCTCGACGAAGATCGCGCCGCGCTGCTTCAGGTCGTCGACCACGAAGCGGTTGTGCACCACTTCATGGCGGACGTAGATGGGCGCGCCCAGCGTTTCGATCGCGCGCTTGACGATCTCGATCGCACGATCGACACCGGCACAGAAACCACGCGGGTTGGCGAGCAGCACATCCATCAGTTCAATCTCCCGGCAGCGGCCGGCTTACGGTTTCGGATTGGCATTATCCGCCTTTTTGGCGGACTTGCCGTCGAACAGGCCAAACAGGGCGATGCCGATGGCCCCCACCACGATGGCCGAATCGGCGATGTTGAACGAGGGCCAGGTGTAGCTGCCCACGTACCACTGGATGAAATCGACCACGTGGCCGTGCACCTGGCGGTCGATCACGTTGCCGATGGCACCGCCGATGATCAGCGCATACGGCACCGCGGCCTTCCAGTTGCCGCGGGCGGTGCCGCGCAGCCACCAGGCCATCAGGCCGCTGATGGCGATCGCCAGCGCGGTGAAGAAGTACTTCTGCCAACCACCGGCGTCGCTCAGGAAACTGAACGCCGCACCGGTGTTGTAGGTGCGGTACCAGTTCCAGAAGCCGTCGATGACCACCACCGGCTGGAACTCGGGCAGGCTCGACAGCACCCAGGCCTTGGACCACTGGTCCAGGCCGATGATGGCCGCCGACAGCAGCAGCCAGACCAGGGCGTTGGGATGCGGGCGTGCAGTGCTCATCAGAACCAGCTCCGCAGTTCGCCGGCGCCGGTGATGTTGCTCACGCAGCGGCCGCACAGTTCGGGATGGTCGGCGTTGCTGCCGACATCGGCGCGGTGGTGCCAGCAGCGCACGCACTTGGCCTTGGTGGTCGGCTGGGCGCTGACGAACACTTCGTCGGTGGTTGCCGGGCGCACCTGCACGTCGCCGCTGATGAACAGGAAGCGCAGTTCATCGGCCAGCGGCTGCCACTTCGCGGCCTGCTCTTCGCTGGCGGCGATGGTGATCTCCGCTTCCAGCGCGGCACCGATCGCACCATTGGCACGCATCGGCTCCAGCACCTTGGCCACCTGCTCGCGCACGGCCAGCAGCTGGTCGAAGTCGGCGGCGTTGAGCTGGGCATCGGCCGGCAGCGGCGCCAGGCCGTCGTACCAGGTGGTGAACAGCACGTGCCCGGCACGCTCGCCCGGCAGGTAGCCCCACAGCTCGTCGGCGGTGAAGGTCAGGATCGGCGCCACCCAGCGGGTGAATGCTTCGGCGATGTGGTACATCGCGCTCTGCGCCGAGCGGCGACCGTGCGAATCGGTCGGCATCGTGTACAGGCGGTCCTTGGTCACGTCCAGGTACAGCGAGCCCAGGTCCACGCTGCAGAAGTTCAGCAGCAGCTGCACGATCTCGGCCATGTTGTAGCCGTCGTAGGCCGCCTTGATCTTCTCCTGCAGCTCCCACGCGCGATGCACGATCCAGCGGTCCAGCGCGACCATCTGGTCGAGAGGACGCAGGTGCTGGGCCGGATCGAAGCCATCCAGGTTGCCGAGCAGGAAGCGCGCGGTGTTGCGCAGGCGGCGGTAGGCATCGGCGTTGCGCTTGAGGATCTCCTGCGACAGCGACATCTCGTTGCTGTAGTCGGCCGAGGCGATCCACAGACGCAGGATGTCCGCGCCCAGCTTGTTCATGATGTCCTGCGGTTCGATGCCGTTGCCCAGCGACTTGGACATCTTGCGGCCGTGCTCGTCCACGGTGAAACCGTGGGTGAGGCACTGCTTGTACGGGGCGCGCTTGTCGATCGCCACGCCGGTCAGCAGCGAGGACTGGAACCAGCCGCGGTGCTGGTCGGAACCCTCCAGGTACAGGTCGGCCGGCTTGCCGAAGCCGCGCGCGGCGAGCACGCCTTCATGGGTCACGCCCGAATCGAACCAGACGTCGAGGATGTCGGTGACCTTCTCGTAGTCGGCCGCTTCGGCGCCCAGCAGTTCGGCGGCATCCAGCGAGTACCACACGTCGATGCCCTCGGCCTCGACTCGGTCGGCCACCTGCTGCATCAGCTCGACCGAACGCGGATGGATCTCGCCGGTCTGGCGGTGGGTGAACAGGGCAATCGGCACGCCCCAGGTGCGCTGGCGCGAGATGGTCCAGTCCGGGCGACCGTCGACCATGCTCTGGATGCGCGCCTTGCCCCAGGCCGGGAACCAGCCGACGGTGTCGATGGCGGCCAGCGCATCGGTGCGCAGGTTGGCCTTGTCCATCGAGATGAACCACTGCGGGGTGGCGCGGAACACCACCGGCGTCTTGTGGCGCCAGCAGTGCGGGTAGCTGTGGCGGATCGGGTGGAAGGCCAGCAGCGAACCGTTGTCGCGCAGCACGCCGACGATGGCCTCCTGCGCCTTCCACAGGTGCTGGCCGGCCAGCACCACGTCACCGGCCGACGGGGTCGATTCCAGGTACACGCCACGGCCGTCGATCGGGGTGACCTGACCGGCGTTGTACTTGTCCAGCAGGCCGTACTTCTGGCTGACCACGAAGTCTTCCTGGCCGTGGCCGGGCGCAGTGTGCACCGCACCGGTACCGTCCTCGTCGGAGACATGGTCGCCGTTGAGCACCAGGATTTCGCGCTCCGGGTAGAACGGATGCGCCAGCAGCTGGTTTTCCAGCGCCGCGCCGGTGGTTTCACCGTGCAGCACCACTTCATCCACGCCGTAGCGCTGCAGCGCGCGCTCGGCCAGCGCGGCGGCCAGCACCAGCCAGCGGCGCTTGCCGTTGTGGGCCGGGCCTTCGGCCAGCACGTAGTTGATCTCCGCGCCCAGCGAAACGGCCAGCGAGGCCGGCAGCGTCCACGGCGTGGTGGTCCAGATCGGCACGGCCACTTCGACGTCGGCCGGCACGCTCACGCCGAACGCCTGGCCGATGGCCTGCGCATCGCGCGCGGCGTAGGCCACGTCGATCGCCGGCGATTCCTTTTCCTGGTACTCGATCTCGGCTTCGGCCAGCGCCGAACCACAGTCGAAGCACCAGTACACCGGCTTGGCGCCACGCACCAGATGGCCGTTGGCCACGACCTTGGCCAGCGCGCGGATCTCGTTGGCTTCGAAGTCGAAGCTCAGGGTCTTGTACGGGTTGTCCCAGTCACCGGTCACGCCCAGGCGCTTGAAGTCCACGCGCTGGATGTTGATCTGCTCCTCGGCGAACTCGCGGCACTTCTGCCGGAATTCAACCGCGTCGAGCT
The DNA here is from genome assembly GCF_029837545.1 of Stenotrophomonas sp. GD04024. Lineage (NCBI taxonomy): Bacteria > Pseudomonadati > Pseudomonadota > Gammaproteobacteria > Lysobacterales > Lysobacteraceae > Stenotrophomonas > Stenotrophomonas sp. GD04024. The sequence continues at coordinate 29,607 of NZ_JAOEDV010000041.1, forward strand.
TGGTGCCGACCTTTCCCCACTTCTTCTCGACCGCGATCTCGATCGGCAGGCCGTGGCAGTCCCAGCCCGGCACGTAGGGTGCATCGAAGCCGGCCAGGTAGCGCGACTTGACGATGATGTCCTTCAGGATCTTGTTGACCGCATGGCCGAGGTGGATGCGGCCGTTGGCGTACGGCGGGCCGTCGTGCAGCACGAACAGCGGGCGGCCGGCGGCGTTGTCGCGCAGCTGCTGGTAGAGCCCCTGCGCTTCCCACTGCGCCAGAATGCCCGGCTCGCGCTTGGGCAGGTCGCCGCGCATCGGGAATTCGGTGGCTGGCAGGTTCAGGGTGGTCTTGTAGTCCTGGCTCACGCAGTGGCTCGCAATCTATGTTCGGAAAGGATGGCGCGCGCCTGTTCGGCGTCGCGGTGCATCTGGTCGGTCAGTGCCGCCAGATCATTGAATTTCTCTTCGTCGCGCAGCTTGGCGACGAACTCCACGTCGATGTGGCGGCCATACAGGTCGCCCTGGAAATCGAACAGATGCGCTTCCAGCAGCGGCTCCACGCCGTCCACCGTCGGCCGCGTGCCGAAGCTGGACACCGAGGGCCACGGCTGGTCGAACACGCCGTGCACCCAGGTCGCGTAGATGCCCGACAGCGCCGGGGTCTTCGGGAAGCGCAGGTTGGCGGTCGGGAAGCCCAGCGTGCGGCCGAGCTGGCGCCCGCGCACCACCCGCCCGCTGATCGCGTACGGACGGCCGAGCAGGTCGCCGGCGCGGGCGAAGTCGCCGTCCTGCAGCAGCTGGCGGATGCGGGTGCTGGAAATGCGCTCGCCATGCAGGTCCACCGCTTCGATCTCGCCGGCGCTGAAGCCCAGTTCGGCGCCCATCTTCTGCAGCAGGGCCAGGTCGCCACGACGGCGGTTGCCGAAGCAGAACTCCGGGCCGATCCACACTTCGCGGGCGCCCAGCCGATGCACCAGCAGCCGCCGCACGAAGTCCTCGGCCGGCATGGCGGCCATCGCCGCGTCGAAACGCAGCAGGCCGATCGCATCGACGCCGAGCTCGCGCAGGATCTCGACCTTGCTGCGCGCCAGGGTCAGCCGCGGCGGCGGCGTGCCCTGGGCGAAGAATTCACGCGGCAGCGGCTCGAACGCCACGGCCACCGCGGCCACGCCCAAGGCGCGTGCGCGGGCGACCGCGTGGCGGACCAGCGCACGATGCCCCAGGTGGAGGCCGTCGAATGCACCGATACAGACCACGCTTCCGTTGGGGAACAGCTCCCCGCCCTCGACGCTTCTGAACAGCCTGCTCATCAACTCTCGTTCCGGCCCGACCGGGGCCGCCGCTTCAATGGTGTAACCCTGAAGTATAGCCGCCACGGGCCGCGATCAATGCCCGCGCAGGTCGCGCGGGCGGAAGCCCATCGCCAGCATCGCCAGCGCATAGGTCGCACCACCGCCACCGACCAGCACCGCCAGGGCACCGATCCGCTCCCACACGCTCATCGCCGAGAAGCCCGGCAGCCAGTACAGCAGCGCCAGCAGCACGCCGACCATGGCCAGGCAGGCCAGCAGCAGGCGCAGCAGATAGCCGCCCCAGCCCGGGCGGCGCTGGTAGACATCGGTCTTGCCCAGCCAGTACCAGAGCAGGCCCAGGTTCAGGTAACTGGACAGCGCGCTGGCAATGCCCAGCGCCAGGTGCAGGCCCGGCTGCTTGCCGATGGCCGCCATCACGCCCTGCGCCTTCAGCTCGTCCGGCACCATCACCTGGTACAGCACGGCCAGCAGGGCGAAGTTGAACACCATGTTGGCCACCAGCGCGGCGATACCGGCGCGCACCGGGGTCTTGGTGTCCTGCCGCGCGTAGAACGCCGGCAGCACCACCTTCAGCAGGGCGAACGCCGGCAGGCCGAAGCTCAGGCCGTACACCGACAACGCGGTCATGCGGGTATCGAAGGCACTGAACTGGCCGTGCTGGAAGATGGTCGCGATCAGCGGCTCGGCCAGCAGCAGCAGGCCGAGCATGGCCGGCACCGAGATCAGCAGGGTCATGCGCAGGCCCCAGTCCAGCGAGCGCGAGAAGCCTTCACGGTCGGTGCTGACGTGGTGGCGGGCCAACGCCGGCAGGATCACCGTGCCCAGCGCCACGCCGAACACGCCCAGCGGCAGCTCCAGGAAGCGATCGGCCAGCGACAGCCAGGACTGCGAGCCGTCGGTCAGTTTGGCCGCGATGACCGTGTCCAGCAGCAGGTTGATCTGCGCCACCGAGGAACCGAACAGGGTCGGCACCATCAGCGTCATCACCTTGCGCACGCCCGGATGGCTCCAGCCCCAGCGCGGCAGGGTCAGCAGGTTGATGCCCTTCAGTGACGGCAGCTGGAACAGCAGCTGCAGGATGCCGGCGGCCAGTACCGCCCAGCCCAGCGCCAGGATCTGCTTCTCCGGGGTACCGCCCAGCCGCGGTGCCAGCCACAGCGCGCCGGCGATCATGCACAGGTTGAGGATGACCGGGGTCAGCGCCGGCATCGCAAAGCGCTGGAAGCTGTTCAGCGCGCCGCCGGCCAGGGCGGTGAGCGAGACGAACAGCAGGAACGGGAAGGTCAGGCGGAACAGGTCGACCAGCAGGCCCTGCTTGACCGGGTCTGTATCAACGCCGCTTGAGAAGACCGAGGCCAGCTGTGGCGCGAAGATCAGCGCCAGCGCGGTGACCAGCATCAGCACCCCACCCAGGGTGCCGGCGGTGCGCGCCATCAGTTCACGCAGCTCGGCATGGCTGCGGGTTTCCTTCACTTCCGTGAACACCGGCACGAAAGCAGTGGCGAAAGACCCCTCGGCGAACAACCGGCGCAGGAAATTGGGTACCCTGAAGGCGACCCAGAAAGCATCAGTGATGGCGTTGGTGCCGAACGTGGTGGTCACCACGAAGTCCCGGACAAGTCCAAGGACGCGCGAGACCATGGTCATGCTGCTGAACGACAGCAGGCCCCGCAACAACTTGGGTGAACTCACTCAGCGTCCCTCTTGACAATCGACTTGACGTGCATTTCTTACGCCATCATACTAGCTAGCTTGCTGTTCCCATAACACCGATTTTTTCAGGAAACCACCACCGTGGCCAATATCAAGTCCGCCAAGAAGCGCGCCAAGCAGACCGTCGTGCGCAACGCGCGCAACGTGGCTCAGCGCTCGATGCTGCGCACCGCTGTCAAGAAAGTGATCAAGGCGCTGGACGCCAACGATGCCGCCGGCGCCGAAGCCGCCTTCGCCGTTGCCCAGCCGATCCTGGATCGCTTCAGCGCGCGTGGCCTGATCCACAAGAACAAGGCTGCTCGCCACAAGAGCCGCCTGAACGACCGTATCAAGGCCCTCAAGGCCGCCTGATCCGGCGTTGCCGCCCTGCCCTTCGGGGTTGGGCAGCAGACAAAAGCCCGGCCTTGGCCGGGTTTTTTGTTGCCTGCAATCCGGGAATGCCGGCCAGCGGCCGGCACTACCGGAAAATGAAAAACCCGGCCGAAGCCGGGCTTTTCGCATCGAACCACAACAGCATTACTGCGCGTTGCGGACTTCCAGCTCGTCTTCCTTCTGGCGATCGAAGAACGCCATGATCCGGCTCATGATCGGGAAGGTACCTTCGCGACCCAGCGCCGACACCAGGAACCACGGCTCCTTCCAGCCCAGCTCGGCGACGATCTGCTCGGCCGCGGCCTTGGCCTCGTCCTCGAACATCAGGTCGGCCTTGTTCAGCACCAGCCAGCGCGGCTTGTTCAGCAGCTCCGGATCGTGCTTTTCCAGCTCGCGCTCGATCGCACGCACCTGCTCCACCGGAGAAATACCCTCCACGCCACCTTCCATCGGCGAGATGTCCACCAGGTGCAGCAGCAGGCGGGTGCGCTGCAGGTGGCGCAGGAACTGCGCACCAAGGCCGGCGCCATCCGCCGCGCCTTCGATCAGGCCCGGAATGTCGGCGATCACGAAGCTGCGGTAGTTCTCCACCTTCACCACACCCAGGTTCGGGTACAGCGTAGTGAACGGGTAATCGGCCACCTTCGGCGTTGCCGCCGAGACGGCGCGGATCAGGGTGCTCTTGCCGGCGTTGGGGAAGCCCAGCAGGCCAACGTCGGCCAGCAGCTTCAGCTCCAGCTTCAGCGTGCGCTCTTCGCCCGGCTCGCCCGGCAGCGCCTGGCGCGGCGAACGGTTGGTCGAGCTCTTGAAATGCATGTTGCCCAGGCCGCCGCGGCCGCCCTTGGCCACCAGCAGGCGGTCGTTGTGCTGGGTCAGGTCGCCGATGACTTCATCGGTGGCGACGTTGATGACCACGGTGCCGACCGGCACGGTGATGGTCAGGTCTTCACCGCCCTTGCCATAGGCCTGGCGGCCCATGCCGTTCTCGCCGCGCTGCGCCTTGAAGATGCGGTCATGGCGGAAGTCGACCAGGGTGTTCAGGTTTTCGTCGGCGCGGATGTACACGCTGCCGCCCGCACCGCCGTCGCCGCCGTCCGGGCCGCCGAGCGGAATGAACTTCTCGCGACGGAAGCCAATGCAGCCGTTGCCGCCGTTGCCGGCGAACACTTCGATTTCTGCTTCGTCTACCAGTTTCATTGTTTCGATGCCTGCGATGGGCGCGGCATCTGCGCCGTCGCCTTGAATGTAATGCGGGCGCGCGTGGCCCGCAGCCCGGCGCGGCCGGTCTTCCTTTTACCCGGTAACTCTAACGAAAAGCCCCGCCGAAGCGGGGCTCTCCATGCAGCGTGCTCTTCATCCAGCACAGCCATGCCGAGGCACGGGTGCCGTCGATGCCTGGATCAGGCGTCGGCCGAGACGATGCTGACGGTGCGACGCTTCTTGGCGCCCTTGACCGAGAACTCCACCTTGCCGTCCACGAGGGCGAACAGGGTGTGGTCACGGCCCAGGCCCACGCCGGAACCCGGGTGGAACTGGGTGCCGCGCTGACGCACGATGATGTTGCCGGCTTCGATGGCCTGGCCGCCGAAGATCTTGACGCCCAGGTACTTCGGGTTGGAGTCGCGACCGTTGCGCGAGGAGCCTACGCCCTTTTTATGTGCCATGACTGCTTCTCCTGATGCTTAGCCGGCGATGCCGGTGATCTCGATTTCGGTGTAGTACTGACGGTGACCCTGACGCTTCATGTGGTGCTTGCGGCGACGGAACTTGATGATCCGGACCTTGTCAGCACGACCCTGGGACAGGACCTTGGCGGTGACGGCAGCGCCCTTCAGCGCATCGCCCAGCTTCACGCCATCGCTGTCGCCCAGCATCAGGATGTTGTCAAACTTGATCTCGCTGCCGACTTCGACTTCGAGCTTTTCGACGCGGAGCTTTTCGCCCTGCGCCACGCGGTATTGCTTACCGCCGGTGACCAGTACTGCGTACATGACCAGACTTCCTCTGTAGTTATTGTGGTCTATGGACTGCCGCCGTCGAGGGCGGACAGGAGCGGGATTGTACGCAGATCCATGCGACAGGGTCAAGTCAAGCCCTGAATGGCCCGGGAAACCCGGTCGGAACGGGGCCAGATCCCTTTTCACGGCGTGAAAAGGGATCTGACCCCTCCATAAAGCCTTGTCTCACAAGGTGAGACACCGGGCTGGCATTGTCGCCCATTGCCCCCATCTGGTCACCTCGGTAGGCTGACCGATTGCCGTTCCCTGCTGGCCCGGCACCCAGCCAACGCCCCCACAACCGGATCCCCCATGGCGATGGATTTCATCCGCATCCGCGGCGCGCGGACGCACAACCTGAAGAACCTCGACCTCGACCTGCCCCGCGACAAGCTGATCGTCATCACCGGCCTGTCCGGCTCGGGCAAGTCCTCGCTGGCGTTCGACACCATCTACGCAGAAGGCCAGCGCCGCTACGTCGAGTCGCTGTCGGCCTATGCGCGCCAGTTCCTGAGCGTGATGGAAAAGCCGGACCTGGACCACATCGAAGGCCTGTCCCCGGCCATCTCGATCGAGCAGAAGTCGACCTCGCACAACCCGCGTTCGACCGTCGGCACGATCACCGAGATCTACGACTACCTGCGCCTGCTGTATGCCCGCGTCGGCACCCCGCGCTGCCCGGACCACGGCTACCCGCTGGAAGCACAGACGGTCAGCCAGATGGTCGACCAGGTGCTGACCCTGGACCCGGAACAGCGCTACATGCTGCTCGCCCCGGTCATCCGCGACCGCAAGGGCGAGCACGCGCAGGTGTTCGACCAGCTGCGCGCGCAGGGCTTCGTGCGCGTGCGCGTGGACGGCGAGCTGCATGAAATCGACGCGGTGCCGCCGCTGGCACTGCGCCAGAAGCACACCATCGAGGCGGTGATCGACCGCTTCCGCCCGCGCGAGGACATCAAGCAGCGCCTGGCCGAGAGCTTCGAGACCGCGCTGAAGCTGGGCGACGGCATGGCCTCGGTGCAGAGCCTGGACAACACCGAAACCGCGCCGACGCTGTTCTCCTCCAAGTACTCCTGCCCGGTGTGCGACTACTCGCTGCCGGAGCTGGAGCCGCGCCTGTTCTCGTTCAACGCACCGATGGGCGCCTGCCCCGGCTGCGATGGCCTGGGCATCGCCGAATTCTTCGATCCGTCGCGCGTGGTGGTGCACCCCGAGCTGTCGCTGGCCGCCGGTGCGGTGCGCGGCTGGGATCGCCGCAATGCCTATTATTTCCAGCTGATCGCCTCGCTGGCCAAGCACTACAAGTTCGACGTCGATGCGGCGTGGAACTCGCTACCGGAAAACGTGCAGCAGGCCGTGCTGTACGGCAGCGGCGATGAAGCGATCACCTTCACCTACTTCACCGAAGCCGGCGGCCGCACCCAGCGCAAGCACCGCTTCGAGGGCATCATTCCCAACCTCGAGCGCCGCTACAAGGAAACCGAATCGCCGGCGGTGCGCGAAGAGCTGTCCAAGTACATCAGCGAACAGCCGTGCCCGGAATGCCATGGCGCGCGCCTCAACAGGGCGGCACGCAACGTGTTCGTGGCCGACCGCCCGCTGCCGGACCTGGTGGTGCTGCCGATCGACGAAGCACTGAAGTTCTTCAGCGAACTGAGCCTGCCGGGCTGGCGCGGCGAGATCGCCTCCAAGATCGTCAAGGAAATCGGTGAGCGCCTCGGCTTCCTGGTCGATGTGGGCCTGGATTACCTGACCCTGGAGCGCAAGGCCGACACCCTGTCCGGTGGCGAAGCGCAGCGCATCCGCCTGGCCAGCCAGATCGGCGCGGGCCTGGTCGGCGTGATGTACGTGCTCGACGAGCCGTCGATCGGCCTGCACCAGCGCGACAATGAACGCCTGCTGGGCACCCTCACCCGCCTGCGCGACCTGGGCAACACGGTGATTGTGGTCGAGCATGACGAGGACGCGATCCGCCTGGCCGACTACGTGCTGGACATCGGCCCGGGCGCGGGCGTGCACGGCGGCGAGATCGTCGGCCAGGGCACCCTGCAGGACATCCTGGAGGCACCGCGCTCGCTGACCGGCCAGTACCTGTCGGGCAAGCGTGCGATCGAGATTCCGGCGCGCCGACACAAGCCGAACCCGAAGATGACCCTGCACCTGCGCGGGGCCAGCGGCAACAACCTCAAGGGTGTGGACCTGGCGATTCCGTCGGGCCTGCTGACCTGCGTGACCGGTGTGTCCGGCTCCGGCAAGTCGACCCTGATCAACGACACCCTGTTCTCGCTGGCCGCCAACGAGATCAACGGTTCCTCGCACCCGATCGCCCCGTACAAGGAGATCGATGGCCTGGACCTGTTCGACAAGGTGGTGGACATCGACCAGTCGCCGATCGGCCGCACCCCGCGTTCGAACCCGGCCACCTACACCGGCCTGTTCACCCCGCTGCGCGAACTGTTCGCGCAGGTGCCCGAAGCGCGTGCGCGCGGCTACTCGCCGGGCCGTTTCAGCTTCAACGTGCGCGGTGGCCGCTGCGAAGCGTGCCAGGGCGATGGCCTGATCAAGGTCGAGATGCACTTCCTGCCGGACGTGTACGTGCCCTGCGACGTCTGCCACGGCAAGCGCTACAACCGCGAGACGCTGGAGATCCTGTACAAGGGCTTCAACATCAACGACGTGCTGGAAATGACCGTTGAGGATGCACTGAAGCTGTTCGAACCGGTGCCGTCGATCGCACGCAAGCTGGAAACGCTGGTCGACGTCGGCCTGAGCTACATCAAGCTGGGCCAGAGCGCGACCACGCTGTCCGGTGGTGAAGCGCAGCGCGTGAAGCTGTCCAAGGAACTGTCGCGCCGCGATACCGGGCGCACCCTGTACATCCTGGACGAGCCGACCACCGGCCTGCACTTCCACGACATCGAAGCGCTGCTCGGCGTGCTGCACAAGCTGCGCGACGAAGGCAACACGGTGGTGGTGATCGAACACAACCTGGACGTGATCAAGACCGCCGACTGGATCGTCGACCTGGGTCCGGAAGGTGGCCATCGCGGTGGCACCATCCTGGTCACCGGCACGCCGGAAGACGTGGCGGCCTGCCCGCAGTCGTACACCGGCCAGTTCCTGGCCCGGATGCTGCCGTCCACCAGCGCGCGACCGGAACGCCCGGCCGCCGTGGCCAACAAGCCCGACGCCCGCCCGCCGCGCAAGGTGAAGCCTGAAAAGCCGGCCAAGGCGGCGAAGAAGGCGGTGGCGGCATCAAGCACCGGCAAGGCCAGCAAGACCGCTGCCGCCAACAAGAAGAAGAAGGACGCCTGATGAGCAGCGAACACAAGATCCTGGCCCGCATCCCGATCAGCGTGCGCTGGCGTGACATGGACAGCATGGGCCACGTCAACAACGCCAAGTACATCTCCTACCTGGAAGAAGCGCGCGTGCGCTGGATGCTGGGCGTGGACGGCGTGTCGATGACCGACCGCATCGCACCGGTGGTGGCCGCGACCAACGTCAACTACCGGCTGCCGATCGTGTGGCCCAACGACATCCTGGTCGAACTGTTCGTCGAGCGCCTGGGGAACAGCAGCGTGACCATCGGCCACCGCATCGTTGACCAGCAGGATGAGTCGAAGCTGTATTCGGACGGCAACGTGGTGGTGGTCTGGATGGATACCCAGACCGGCAAGAGCGCGCCGCTGCCGGAGGCGATCCGCAGCG
>NZ_JAOEDV010000042.1:0-36888 GCF_029837545.1 Stenotrophomonas sp. GD04024
CGGGTTGCCTTCGGCGTCGATCACCGTCACCTCGCCCAGGTTCAGCGCGCGCACGGCCGCTTCGGTCTGCTTCAGGTCACCCACGACCACCCATGTCAGCGCCTGCGGCTTGATCTCGGCGGCGGCCTGCTGCACCTGCGCCGGGGTCATCGCCTCGATCTCCGCCTTGCGGCGCAGCACATAGTCGTCCGGGCGCTTGAACTGCACGATCGAACCGATCGTCGACGCCACCGCGCTGGCGGTCTCGTAGGCACCGGGCAGGCTCAGGGTCTGGATGTTGCGGATGCGGTTGACCTCGGCAGCGGTGGCCGGCTTGCTGCCATCGGCGAACGCGGCGATTTCCTTGCGCATCTCCGCCATCGCCGGGCCGGTCTTGTCGATCTGCACCGGCGCACTGGCCATCCACGGACGCTGGCCCACCGAATTGACCGCGCTGCTGCGCGCACCGTACGACCAGTGCTTGTCCTCGCGCAGGTTCATGTTCAGGCGCGAGGTGAAGTCACCGCCGATCACGCCGTTGGCGATGTCGAAGCGGGTCGAGCTGGTGGCGCTTGATGGCGGCACCACCTGGCCGGCGAACAGGTTGGCCTGCACCGCACCCGGCTGGTCGATCAGGAACACGCGCGGGCCCTTCGGCAGCGCGACGTCGGTGGCGGCCTTCACCTGCGGGGCATCGCCACTGGCCTTCCAGTCGCCCAGCTGCTTGTCCAGCAGCGGCACGATCTCGGCCAGCGTGGTGTCACCGACCACGATCAGGGTGCCGTTCTGCGGGCGCAGCCAGTCGTGGTGGAAGTCGACCAGGTCTTCGCGGGTCAGGCCGTTGATCGCCGCTTCGTCACCGCTGCCGGTGAACGGAATGGCGTACGGGTGGCCCTTGCCGTACAGCAACGGCGGCAGCACGCGCATCGCCACCGCACCCGGGTTGACCTTCTCCTGCTGGATGCCGGCGATCCAGGTCGCCCGGACCCGGTCGATCTCGCCCTGCTCGAAGCGCGGCTCGCGCAGCAGGTCGCGGTACAGCGCCAGCGACGGAGCCAGGTTCTCCTTCAGCGCGGACAGGTCCACGCTCATCGAATCCAGGCCGGCCGAGGCATCCAGGCTGGCGCCCAGTGCGTCGGCAGCATCGGCGAAGGCCAGCGAACCCAGCTTGCCGGCGCCTTCGGTCATCAGGCTCATGGTGAAGTTGGCGGTGCCCGGCTTGCGTCCCTGGTCGGCGCTGAAGCCGCCCGGGAACTGGTAGCTGAACTGCACCACCGGGATTTCATGGCGTTCGGCCAGGATCACCTGGGTGCCGTTCTTCAGCGTGGCACGCTGCAGCGCCGGGAACTTCAGCTGCGGGAACTCGCGGGTCTGCGGCACGCCGGCCTTGCGGTCCACCTGCTCGGGCAGGGTGCTGTACTTCGGGTCCACCGCAGGCACGGTGAACGGCTTCGGCGTCTGGCTCGGTTCTTCCTTCAGCGCCACGCGCTCACCCGGCTCGATCACCAGGGTGTGGCTGCCCTTGTCCAGCCACTGCGCGCCCAGACGGCTCAGATCGGCGGCCGTGGCCTTGTCGATGTTGGCCAGCGAAGTGCGGAAACAGCCGGGGTCGCCGGTGAACACGGCGCACTCGGCCAGCGCGTCGGCCTTGCCGCCAAAACCACCGATGCGCTCGATGCCGCGGATGAAACCGGCGCGGGCGCCGGTCTTGGCGCGTTCAAGTTCGGCCGCGGTCGGACCCTGCTTGATCAGCCGGTCCAGTTCCTCATCGATGATCTTCTCGACCTTGGCCGGGTCCTGGCCCTGCTTCACGGTCGCCACGATCACGAAGTTGGAGCCCAGCTGCGAGGTCGACAGGCCCGAACCGATGCTGTCCACCAGCTTGTCCTGGTGCTGCAGGCGCTGGCTCAGGCGCGAGGACTTGGCGCCACCGAGTACCTGCGCGAACAGCTGCAGCTGATCGATATCGGTGGTGCCGACCTGCGGCACGTTCCAGGCGCGGTAGATGCGTGGCTGCGGCACCTTGTCGGTCATCGTCTCGCGGCTGTCGGCACTGCGCTTGGCCACGTTCACCGCCGGCTGCGCCATGGTCGGACCGGCCGGGATGCTGCCGAAGTACTTGGCGACCTTCTCCTTGGCGGTGGCCAGGTCGATGTCACCGGCCAGCACCAGCACTGCATTGTTCGGGCCGTACCAGGTGCGGAACCAGGTCTTCACGTCGTCCAGCGAGGCCGCGTTGAGATCGTTCATCGAACCGATCACACCGTGGTGGTACGGGTGGCCGACCGGGTACAGCGCCTTGTTGATCTGGTCCCAGGCCTGGCCGTACGGCTGGTTCTCACCCTGTCGCTTCTCGTTCTGCACCACGCCACGCTGCTCGTCCAGCGCCGCCTGGTCGATCGCACCGACCAGGTGGCCCATTCGGTCCGATTCCATCCACAGCGCCATGTCCAGCGCGGTGGTCGGCACGTTCTCGAAGTAGTTGGTGCGGTCGGTATTGGTGGTGCCGTTCTGGTTGGTGGCACCGACCTGCTTGAACGGCTCGAAGTACTCGCCGTCGTGGTTTTCGCTGCGCTGGAACATCAGGTGTTCGAACAGGTGCGCGAAGCCGGTGCGGCCGGCCGGTTCGTCCTTGCTGCCCACGTGGTACCAGACGTTGACCGCCACGATCGGCGCCTTGCGATCGGTATGCACGATCACCCGCAGGCCGTTGGGCAGGGTGAACTGCTCATACGGGATATCGACCCTGGCCGGGGCAGCCGGCTTGGCGGCCAGCACAGGGGTGGGCGCAAGCGTGCCCAGGGCGGTGCTGAGGGCGACAGCCAGCAATGCAGCGCGCGGGCGAAGGGCGAGAGACATATCCGGATCCTTGGTCACGTAGGTGAACCCCGATCCTAGCGTGCGCACGCAGCGGCAGGAATCGGTCGCCAGTCACTGGGGGTGTTTGTCTCGATGCGCCATTTCGGCCCCTCGCTGGGCCTTCTGACAGGTCACATGCGGCGGCAACCCGCGTCCGGACAGTGTCCGTCGCCCATCGAATGGACAGGTGTCCGCCCAGCGGACACTTTTCGAATCGAAAAAAGCCTTTCAAATCAACAACTAAAAGTTGGCACGGGGATTGCTTGGTACTTCCTGCGCCAGGAAGGGCTTCAGACGCAAGATGACTGAAGACTGAACAAATGCAGGAAATCGAAAATTTTCCTTGCAAGCCCAGAATCGGTGTACTACCTTACTACCACACCACTGATCGCCAACACTAAACAGGCCCCGTCATGAACGCCAAGACCATTGCCATCGCCATCGCCCTGATTGCCGGCACCGCGGTTGTTTCGTCGGTGCAGGCCTCCGAATCCATCAAGACCCTGTCCACCGTGCAGGTCCGCCCGGCCGCCGACCAGCTGGCCCAGCAGGCCTGGGAACAGGCCAGCGGCATCCCGACCCTGGCCACCGTGGAGGTGCGCCCGAGCGCCGACCAGCTGGCCGAGCGCAACGGCTACGCCGCCACTCCGGTCGCCGCCGCGATGCCGATCACCACGTTGGCCTCGGTGGAAGTGCGCCCCAGCCTGGAGCAGCGCGTCGCCCTGGCCGCCGAACTGGAAGCCCAGCGCTACGCCGCCACCCTGGCCGCCGCCGCTACCAACGTTGCCCACTCGGTCATCGTCAACCTGCCGGCCCTGCAGGTGCGCCCGAGCGCTGCCGACCTGCAGGCCCTGGCCAGCGAAACCGCCCAGGTCCTGCTGCGCCCGTAACCGGTGCCGCCCTGCCCCGTGCAGGGCGTGCGCCGTAAAGGCGGCGGCCGTCGCAGGTACACTGCGCCGATGAATGCCGCGCCCCAGTTCCACGTGATCCTGTTCCAACCGGAAATCCCGCCCAACACGGGCAACGTGATCCGTCTCTGCGCCAACACCGGCGCGCAGCTGCACCTGGTCGAGCCGCTCGGCTTCGCACTGGAAGACAAGCAGCTCAAGCGCGCCGGGCTGGACTACCACGAGTACTCGCGCCTGCAGGTGCACCCGGACCTGGACACCGCGCTGGCGCGGATCGCGCCCAAGCGGCTGTTCGCCCTGAGTACCCGGGCCAGCGTGCGTTATGACAGCGTGGCCTTTGAAGATGGCGATGCGTTCCTGTTCGGCCCGGAAAGCCGCGGCCTGCCGCAGGACGTGCTCGATGCCCTGCCCGATGGCGCCCGCCTGCGCCTGCCGATGCGGCCGGACAATCGAAGCCTCAATCTTTCCAACACCGTGGCGGTGGTGATGTACGAGGCGTGGCGGCAGCACGGGTTTGCCGGCGGGGCGTAAACCGCCTCAGATGGGTGTGAACCGCTCCTGGTGGATGCGGACCGCACTTGGTGGGTGCGGACCTTGGTCCGCACAAATGCCTGGCCGGATGCTGAAGGAATGTGCCAACCAAGGTTGGCACCCACCACAACCCGATTTCAGAACGCGTTGATGCCGGTCAGTTCGCGGCCGATCACCAGCTGGTGCACGGTCTCGGTGCCTTCATAGGTGATCACCGATTCCAGGTTCAGTGCGTGGCGGATCGCCACGTGCTCGGTGGTGATGCCCGCGCCGCCGAGCAGATCGCGACACTCGCGGGCGATATCAATCGCCATGCGGCAGTTGTTCCACTTGGCCAGGCTGACCTGCTGCGGCTGCAGCTGGCCCGCTTCCTTCAACCGCCCCAACTGCAATGCCAGCAGCTGCGCGGTGGTGATGCGGCGGGCCATCTCGGCCAGCTTGATCTGTGCGCTCTGCGTGGCCGCCAACGGGCGCCCGAACAGCACGCGTTCCTTGGCATAGCCCAGCGCTTCATCCAGGCAGGCGATGGCCGCGCCGATCGGGCCCCAGCTGATGCCGAAGCGGGCCTGGGTCAGGCAGCCCAGCGGCCCCTTCAGGCCCTTCACGTTCGGCAGGCGATGGCTGTCGGGCACGCGCACGTCGTCGAAGAACAGCGCACCGGTCAGCGAGGCGCGCAGGCTCATCTTGTGCTTGATTTCCTGGGTGGTGAAGCCGGCCATGCCCTTTTCCAGCACGAAGCCCTGGATGCCGTCCTCGGTCTGCGCCCAGACGATCGCCAGGTCGGCCACCGGCCCGCTGGTGATCCACATCTTGCTGCCGCTGATCCGCCAGTCACTGCCGTCGCGCACCGCACGGGTCTTCATGCTGGCCGGATCGGAACCGCCGTGCGCCTCGGTCAGGCCGAAGCAGCCGATCAGTTCGCCGCGCGCCATCGCCGGCAGCCACTGCTGGCGCTGTTCCTCGCTGCCATAGGCGTAGATGGGATACATGCACAGCGAGCTCTGCACCGAAACGAAGCTGCGCAGGCCCGAGTCGCCACGCTCCAGCTCCTGGCAGATCAGGCCGTAGCTGACCGCACCGAGGCCACCGCCGCCGTATTCGGCCGGCAGGGTGGCGCCGAGCAGGCCCAGCGATGCGATCTCCGGCACCAGTTCAGATGGAAAACGGGCCTGGTCAAAGGCATCGCCGATGATCGGCAGCACCCGCTCGTTGGTGAAGCGGGCGACGCTCTCCTGCACCGCGCGCTCTTCCTCGTTGAGCAGGGAACGGACATCGAACAGATCGTACGGATGCAAAGCCATGGCACTCACGCGCAGTCAGGACCGGGCCATTGTCGGTCATCCGGGCAGAGCGTGCCGACCCAGGTCGGCACCCACCAGAGCGGCGGCCCTACGCTGCAATGCAGCAATCGGGATGTGAACATCGGCGATCTAGCTCGATCACGCGCGGCCCGGTACCCTGACACATTCAAACAACCGTTTCGCTCGTGGCTGCACGCGCGATTTCCAGGCACCGCCGGTGGCCCCGATGCCGGCCCTACCCACGAGTCATGCAATCGATGAGCGCTGAAGCCAACGCCCTGCCCCCGCGTGAAGTAATGGAGTTCGACGTGGTGATCGTCGGCGCCGGCCCCGCCGGCCTGGCCACCGCGATCCGCCTGCGCCAACGCGCGATCGAAGCCGGTCGCGAACTGTCGGTCTGCGTGCTGGAGAAGGGCTCCGAGCCGGGCGCACACGTGCTGTCCGGCGCGGTGATGGACCCGCGTGCACTGACCGAGCTGTTCCCGGACTGGGCCGAGCGCGGCGCGCCGCTGAAGCAGAAGGTCACCCGCGACGAATTCCTGTTCCTCAGCGAAACCGGCGCACGCAGCACGCCCAACGCGCTGCTGCCGGAGTGCTTCCACAACGAAGGCAACTACATCATCAGCCTGGGCGAAGTGACCCGTTGGCTGGCGCAGCAGGCCGAGGCGCTGGAAGTGGCGATCTTCCCCGGCTTCGCCGCCGCCGAGGTGCTGTATGGCGACAACGGTGAAGTGATCGGCGTAGCCACCGGCGACATGGGCATCGAGAAGGACGGCAGCATCGGCCCGGCCTTCGAGCGTGGCATGGCGTTGCAGGCCAAGTACACGATCTTCGCTGAAGGCGCGCGCGGCCACCTCGGCCGCCAGCTGATCGCCCGTTACAAGCTGGACGAAGGCAAGGACCCGCAAGCCTACGGCATCGGCATCAAGGAGCTGTGGCAGATCGACCCGGCCAGGCATGAGCCGGGCCTGGTGGTGCACGCCGCCGGCTGGCCGCTGGACAACGACACCTATGGCGGCGCGTTCCTGTACCACGCTGACGGCGGCAAGGTTGCCATCGGCTACGTGGTCGGCCTGGACTACAAGAACCCGTGGCTGAGCCCGTTCGAGGAATTCCAGCGCTTCAAGACCCACCCGTCCATCCGCAAGCACCTGGAAGGTGGCACCCGCATCGGTTACGGCGCGCGCGCCATCACCGCCGGTGGCCTGATGTCGCTGCCGAAGACGGTGTTCCCCGGTGGCGCACTGGTCGGCTGCGAGGCCGGCTACCTCAACGTCAGCCGCATCAAGGGCAGCCACGCCGCGATCAAGACCGGCATGTTGTGCGCCGATGCAGCCTTCGACGCGCTGGCCGGAGACCGCCAGCACGATGAACTGGACGCCTACCCGAAGGCGTTCGAAGCCAGCTGGCTGTTCACCGAACTGCAGCAGGCCAAGAACTTCAAGCAGTGGTTCAAGAAGGGCCAGACCGTGGCCACGCTGATGACCGGCATCGAGCAGTGGCTGCTGCCCAAGCTGGGCGTGCGCAACCCGCCGTGGACCCTGCGCCACAGCACCCCGGACCACGCCTGCCTGGAGCCGGCGGCCAAGCACACCCGCATCGCCTACCCGAAGCCGGATGGCGTGCTGACCTTCGACCGCCTCAGCTCGGTGTTCCTGAGCAGCACCAACCACGACGAGAACCAGCCCAGCCACCTGACGCTGAAGGACGCCAGCATTCCGGTGAAGGTGAACCTGGCCGAGTACGCCGGCCCGGAAGCACGCTACTGCCCGGCCGGCGTGTACGAGTTCGTCGGCGAGGCCGACAACGCGCGGCTGCAGATCAACGCGCAGAACTGCGTGCACTGCAAGACCTGCGACATCAAGGACCCGACCCAGAACATCGTCTGGGTGACCCCGCAGGGCGGCGGCGGCCCGAACTACTCGGGCATGTGACCGCCTCGGGCTGCGACTGCATGTCGCAGCCCGGTCGTTTCCGCGCACCGCTATCCTGCCCGCCCATGCGCGCCTTCAACCTGCTCACCATCGTTGCCATGGCACTGGCGGCCACGGCCTGCCAGCGCCCGCCCGCCGCGCCGGCCACGCCCGAACAGGCCCACCAGCAGGCCATGCAGCGCGCGTTCGAGCTGTGCGCCGGTTGCCATACCGTGCAGCCTGGCGGGATCCATCGCTTCGGGCCGAACCTGCATGGCGTGATCGGTCGCCGTGCAGGCAGCCTGCCCGACTACAGCTATTCCGACGGCATGCGCCGCGCCGACATCACCTGGACCGCGCAGACCCTGGATGCATTCCTGCAGTCGCCCACCCACCTGGTGCCGGGCACGCGCATGTACAACGCCTTCCCCAGCGCCGAACGCCGCGCGTTGGTGATCGCCTACCTGCAGCAGCAGTCGGCTCAGTGAGCCAGCCGCTGCAGCTGTTGCTGCAGCCGGGCCACGAACGCCGCGACCGCAGCGAACAGCGGCGCCGGATCGGTTTCGGTTGCGTCCTGCAGGCGCTCGACCAGCGCATTGGCCTGGCCTGCCAGCACGCCCGCCCCCACCGCCCCGAGGCCGCCGGCCTGGCGATGCAGGTGTAGCGCCGCGGCCGCACGGTCACCGGCCTGCAGCGCGCGCTGCACGGCCGCCAGATCCTCCTCGCTGGCCTGCAGCAGGCTGTCGCGCAGCTGCTCGGCCACCGCCCGTGAGCCGAACCGCTGCTGCAGGTCGGCCAGATCGGGCAGCGCCATGCCGTCGTCGGCCACCACCTCCGTTACCGGCTCGGCGAACGTCTGGCCCTGTGCCTGCGGCAACCAGCGCAGCAGCGCCGCACGCAGCGTGGCCAGTGACAGCGGCTTGGCCAGCACCTCATCCATGCCGGCCTCGCGGCAGCGGCGCGCATCGTCGTCCAGCACGCTGGCGGTCAACGCCAGCACGGTCAGCCGCGGCTGGCCGGTGCGGCCTTCGCGTTCGCGCAGCAGGCGGGTGAAGCCGAACCCGTCCAGTACCGGCATGCGGCAATCGGTGATCACCAGGTCGAAACTCTCCGCGGCCAGCCGATCCAGCCCCTGCTGGCCATCGCCGACCATCACGTGCGGCACGCCCAGCTGCTGCAACCGCCAGGCCATCATCGCCTGGTTGGTCGGGTGATCCTCGATCACCAGCACGCGCGCCTGGCGCAGCGCGGCCGGCAGCAATGCGGCCTGCTCCTGCTCGGCCACCAGGGCCTCGACATCGCCACTGCCCGCTTCCACCAGCGACAACCGCACTTCGGCACGGGTGCCCTCGCCCAGCGTGCTGTGCAGGGTCAGCTCGCCCTCCATCATCTGCGCCAGCCGCTGGCTGATGCTCAGGCCCAGGCCGGTGCCACCGTGGTCGCGCTGGATGTAGGCACCGGCCTGGGTGAAGGGTGCGAACAGGTGCTGCAGCTGCTCCGGTGCGATGCCCATGCCGGTGTCGGTGTCGGTGACGCTCAGGCACAACGGCTGGGCGCCGTCCTCGCGGGTCGGCCCCAGCACCTCCAGCTGCAGGCGGACCTCGCCCTGGGCGGTGAACTTGATGGCGTTGCTGAGCAGGTTGAACACGATCTGGCGCAGGCGTACGCCATCGACTTCGTGCGCGGGCGCCAGCTGTGGATCAATCTGCACGTGCAGCGCCAGCCCGCGTGCACTGGCCTGGGCCGAGAGCAGGCGGCAAACGCTTTCCAGCAACGGCCGCAGGGGCTGCGGCACCGGCTCCAGGCGCAGCGCACCGGCTTCAAGCCTGGAGTAATCGAGGATGTCGTCGAGAATCTGCCGCAGCATCTGCGCCGAATCCTCGATCACGCCCAGAATGCGCTGCTGCTCGGCGTCCAGCGGTGAATGCGCCAGCACTTCCAGCATGCCGAGCACGCCACTCATCGGCGTGCGGATCTCATGACTCATGGTGGCCAGGAAACGCGACTTGGCCTCCGCCGCCTGCTCGGCGTCGGCCTTCGCCGCCACCAGGGCATCGGCCTGTGCGCGCGCCTCGCTCACATCCACCCAGTAGCCACTCCACGTCACCGCGCCGGCTTCGGCCGCATAGGGATGGGCCTGGCTGCGCACCCAGCGCGCGTCGGTGCCCTCGGCGCGCAGGCGGAATTCCAGGATCAATGGCGCGAACTGGCGCGCGGCCTGCTCGACCGCCTGCAGGATGCGCGCGCGATCGTCCTCCTCGATGCGCTCCAGCAGGATCTTCGCATCCTGCTCGGCCTGCTGCCGGCTGATTCCGAACAGGGCCTGCAGATCGCCGGCGATGAACGGGAAGCTGAGCGTGCCATCGGCATCGCGGCGTGCCTGGTAGACCACCGCCGGGAGGTTGTCGGTGACTTCGGCCAGGCGCTGTTCCAGGTGACGCCGCCCGGCCACTTCGCGGCGCAGCCGCCAGTAGCCGATGCCATGCACCAGCACGGCGGTCAGCAGCACCAGCAGCAGCGGCAGTGCCCAGCGCAGCACCCGCTTCCAGTCGACCCCATTGCGGTGCTCGACCGACAGCCAGTCGCCGCGCAATGCCTCGTGCTCGCGCGGTGCCATCTGCAGCAGCAGGCGGTCGAAGGTCGTGGCCAGCGCGGCATGGCGGCGCTCCACCGCCATCACCAGCTGATCGTTGAAACCCGCCGGGGCAGCAACCTGCAGGCGCCCCTGGAAGCGGCTGCGCAGCAGCTGATTGACCAGCGCCAGGTTGCCCACATAGGCATCGGCTTCGCCATCAAGAACCCGCTGCATCGCCTGTTCGGCACTACGCGCCGCCATGATCCGGGCCTGCGGTGCCTGCTGCAGCACGTAGCCACGCACGCGCTCCGGATCGGACAGCAGCACGCGCTTTCCCTGCAGGTCCGACAGGCCCAGCAGGGCAGGGCTGTCGACGCGGCTGACGATCACGTTCGGCACGCTGATGAAGGGCTGGCTGAACACCCAGTCCGGCCCGAGGTAGCGCGAATCGGCCGGGATGCCCATCACCGCCTGCAGCTCGCCACGGCGCGCCTTCTCGCGCACCTCGTACCAGTCGTGGCTGCTCTCCGGCTGCAGGTGTGCACCAGCCTGCACCAGCCGATGCAGGTACTCGCTGGCCAGGCCACTGGGCGCACCATCCCCGCCGGTGAACGACAACGGCGCCGCATTCGGTGCGAAGCCGATCTTCAGTGGCTGCTCCAGCACCCGCTTTTCGGCCTGGCTCAGCGCCATCTGCGCCGACGCCGACCATTGCGGTGGCGGCAGCCAGCGCCTCGCCAGGGCATCGCGCTGGGCCTGGCTGGTTGCGGCCAGGGCCAGGTCCAGCGCTTCGGCCAGCGGCTGCTTGCTGCTGGGGATGCCGAAGTGCAGCCGTTCGGGCGGCAGATCGCTGGGTCGCAGCAGCACCACACCCTGCAGATGCTGGACGGCGATCAGTTCAGTGGCGACATAAGCATTGCCGATATAGACATCAGCTTTGTCGTCTCTGACCATCTCGAGCGCCGCCAGCGAGCTGTGTGCGACAAGCTGCCGTGCGCGCGGGAATCGTGCCCGCACCTGCGGACCGGTCAGGAAATCCTGCTCGATCACCACCCGCAATCCATCCAGATCAGGATTGTCGGAGCCACGCAGGTCGCCCGGCCGGCCCACCAGGGCCAACGGTGCTTCGCCATAGGCGGCCGTGTACACCATGCAACGGGTGCGGTCGGCACTGAGACCGACATTCATCACCACATCGATCTCGCCACGGCACGCCGCATCCAACACGGATGTCCAATCTGGATAGCGACGGGCCTCCACCCTGACGCCTAGCTGGCGGGCAAGAAGCGACAGATAATCTGGTCCCAGGCCAACCTGCTGGCCATCATGGAGGGACTCGAATGGCGGCCAGCCGCTGTCATACTGGCCCACGACGATGCTCGGATGGGCGGCGAGGTACTCACGCTGCAGGGAGCTGAGCGGCAGCAGCCCTGGAACGCCCTGTACCAGGGCCGCTGGCAGCACCAGTACGGCCAGCAGCAGGACCAGCCCGCGAACAGCCCAGCTACGCATCGGCGTCGATCTCCTAGAATGCTGCCAGGGACCGCGATGGTCGCGGCCCGGCCTGCCCGGTGGTCATACTAGAGCATGAGCTTGCGCATCATCATCGCAGACGACCACCCGGTGGTCCGTATCGGCACCCGCGCCGTCATCGAATCGAGCGGGGTGGGCCGCGTGGTCGGCGAAGCCGACAGCGCGCAGGCGCTGATGGCCCTGCTGGGCGACCAACCCTGCGACCTGCTGGTCACCGACTACTCCATGCCCGGCAGCCCCCAGGCCGATGGCTTCGCCATGATCGGCATGATCCGCCGCCGTCATCCCGAGCTGCCGGTGCTGATGCTCAGCGTCTCCAACAACCTGGCGATCCTGCGCATGGTGCTCGACAGCGGCGTGCTGGGCCTGGTCGACAAGAGCTCGTCGATGGACGAACTACCGCAGGCCATCCAGGCGGTCTACCGCGGCCAGGCCTACATCAGCCGCAGCCTGCGCGAGCGGGTCGAGGCCGCGGGCGGCTGGCGCATGCGCGAGGGCGACGGCAAGCCGCTGTCGCCCCGCGAGGTGGAGGTACTGCGGCTGCTCGGCACCGGCATGACCGTGAAGGAGATCTCGCTGCAACTGCACAAAAGTGTCAGCACCATCAGCCGCCAGAAGGGTGACGCCATGCTCAAGCTGGGCCTGAAGGGCGACGCCGAACTGTTCGATTACCTGCGCGACGGCAAGATCTGAGACTCAGCCCGCACAACACAGGCCCCGAACAGGGCCAGGGTGCACCGCCCGTTCCCTATCTGCCAGCTGAGCGGCCAGGCCCGCTTTCAGCCTTGCTTCATGCCGCCTGCCGCTAGATGAATGCGCAAGCCGCACGGTGCGCCAGGCAATGTTCCGGCAATGTTGGAACGCCAGCGTGGACATCACGGCAGCCGGGGCGCCCCGCGCCCTCCCTGCCCAGCGTGGCATGCACCTCACAGGAGAACGAACATGCTCAGTACTTCCACACTCAGCTTCCGTGGTCTGGCGATGGCGCTGGCACTGGTGGCCGGTGTCGCCGTGGTCAGCGATGCCAGCGCGATGTCGAGGAAGGACAAGCGCACCCTGGTTGGCGCCGTGGTCGGTGGCGTGGCCGGCAACCTGCTCTCCAACGGCGACCCCGCCGCGACCGTCGGCGGTGCGGTGGCCGGCGGTGCGATCGGCAACCTGACCACCTCCGACCGCCGCGACCGTCGCTATTACGACAACCGCTACTACGACAACCGCTACGACCGCCGCTACGATCGTGGCTACTACCGCAGCGGCTACTACGACCGCGGTGACGACCGCCGCTGGCAGCGCGATCGCTATTACGACAACCGCTACTACAACGACCGCGGCCGTCATCGCGGCTGGTAAGCGGCGGCACGGCTCACCGCGAGCGGGCGCAGGGACGGGCGGGTCGATGACCCGCCCGTTTGCGTTGGCCGCGGGCATGGCGTTGAATGCGCAGCCTTGGATGTGACTTTCCCCTCTCGGGCTGCGGCATGACTTCTTCCTCCCACCGCGTGCAGGGCCTCAACAACGACGAGGTCGCCGCCGACTGGCCACCGATCAGCACGCGGGACATCAGCTGGCTGCGCGAGCACTACCCGCAGCTTGACGGGCAAAGCCAGGCGCGCTGGCACAGCCCGCGGCCACTGTCGGCCGCCGCCATTGTCGACGGCGCGCAGGGTGCGGTGTTCATCAAGCGCCATCACCACAGCGTGCGCAGCGCGGCCTGCCTGGAAGAAGAGCACCGCTTCATCGCGCATCTCGCGGCGGCAGGCCTGCCCGTGGTCCAGCTGCTGGCGGCCGCCGATGGGCATACCGCCGTCGAACAGGGCGAGTGGACCTTTGAACTGCACGCCGTTGGCGTAGGCGACGATCTGTACCGCGATGCAGTGTCATGGTCGCTGCTGACCGATGTCGCGCAGGCCCGCGAAGCCGGCCGCATGCTGGCGCGACTGCACCAGGCTTCGGACAGCTACCACGCGCCGCAGCGCAGCACCCATGTGCTGGTCGCGCGCGACGATCTGATCCGTGCCGGTGATCCGATTGCAGCAATCAAGTCTGACCTGGCCACACGCCCCGGCCTGGCCCGCTACCTCGCACGCATCCCGTGGGAAGCCCAGCTCCGCCGCGACGTACTGCCGTGGCACAGCGGCCTGGCCGAGCGCCTGCGCGACGAACCCCGGCTATGGGCGCACAACGACTGGCACGTCTCCAACCTGCTGTGGCGCGACGGCCAGGTCAGCACCGTGCTGGATTTCGGCCTGGCCTCGCCCACCAGCGCACTGTTCGACCTCGCCACCGCGATCGAGCGCAACGCGGTGGCGTGGCTGCAGCTGGAGCGCGGCATGGAGGCGGTACGCATCGACATCGCACTGGCGTTGCTGGACGGCTATCGCCAGGTGCTGCCACTGTCGGCCGCGCGCGTGCACCTGCTGGCCGACCTGCTGCCGATGGTCCATTTCGACTTCGCACTGTCCGAAGTGGAGTACTTCGAAGGTGTCACCAGCTCGACCGCGAACGCCGACGTGGCCTGGCAGCCCTTCATGCTGGGGCATCCGGCATGGTTCCACAGCCCGCCCGGTCAGGCGCTGCTGCGGGCCCTGCACGCCGCGGCATGAACGCCACCGGCTCGCAAATCCGTACCATTTGTAGTGAAATGGTCACCTGAAGCGGGGGTGCCTGGATCTGCCAGGCTGAGAGAGTCCCTTGGAACCTGATCCGGTTTGCACCGGCGTAGGGAGCTTTGAGCCGCAGCCACACCCCCGTCATGGGCCGGTGCACCTGCGCGCCGTCGCTTCGTCTCCCTTGTTGTCCGAAGACGAACCGAATGAACCGCTGCCTGCGCCCCACCCTGCTCTCCCTCGCCCTCTGCGCCGCGCTGCCGCTGCATGCCAGCGAGGCCGACGCTGCTGCCGATGCGGCTGCCACCGGCGCCGAACGCTCGCCCACCGAACTGGCGGCGGTGCGCGTGCAGGCCGGCAAGCCGAAGGCGGATACCTCACGCGTGAATGCCTTCGGTGGCGGTTCGTGGAAGGACACGCCAGCTTCGGTGAACGTGCTCGAGCGCGACTATCTCGATCGCCGCCAGGTGCGTTCGCTGTCCGAGCTGGCCAGCAACGATGCCTCGCTGGGTGATGCGTATGCACCCGTGGGCTATTACCAGAACATCGCCATCCGCGGATTCGCGCTCGATGCCGCCACCGGCTATCGCTTCAACGGCCTGTCCATCGCTGGCGAACAGCGCCTGGCGCTGGAGAACGTGCAGGCGGTGGAGATCCTCAAGGGTGAAGCCGGCCTGGCCGCCGGCGTGATGGCGCCGGGCGGCATCATCAACTACATCGGCAAGCGTCCGGCCGAAGTGCGCACCGCCACGCTCGGCACCGATTCGGAAGGCTCGCGCTACGTCGCCGTCGATGTCGGCCACTGGATCACCCCGCGCTTCGGCCTGCGCCTGAACGCCGCCTGGGATTCCAGCAGTTCCTACGTCGAGCACGCCGATGGCCGCCGCAACTTCTACTCGCTGGCCGCCGACTGGCTGATCGGCGAACGCGGCAAGCTGGAAGTGGATGCCAACTACCAGACCAGCTCGCAGCGCTCGGTGTCGGGTTACCAGCTGCTGGGCGCGCGTGACCTGCCGCGCGGTGTCGACCGCGAGCACCTGCTCGGCTACCAGCCGTGGCAGCGCCCGGTGGATATCGCCAGCACCAACATCACCGCCCTGCACACGTACGACTTCAACGACGCGTGGCAGTCGCGCGTCTCGGTCGGCCACAGCCGCTCGGTGATCGATGACAACGTCGCCTTCGCCTACGGCTGCTATTACGCCGCGCAATGCGCCGATGGCAGCGTGCCGGGCAACTACTTCGCCCCCAATGGCGACTACGACGTCTACGACTACCGCAGCCCCGACGACACCCGGCGCAACCAGCAGGCGCGTGCCGAGCTGCGTGGCCGCTTCGAGACCGGCACGGTCGGCCACCAGCTGACTGTCGGTGCCGACTACTTCCGCCGTACCGTGGACAAGCGGCCCAGCGTCAACGAGTACGTCGGCACCAGCAACATCCACGACACGCAGGTGCCGGTGTTCGAGCCGTCGCCGAAGATGCCGGGGCCGTCCGCGCGACGCCTGGACAGCCGCCAGACCGCATTCTTCGCGCTGGACCGGATGAGCTTCGGTGACGACTGGCAATGGCTGGCCGGTGGCCGCTTCGTGCGGCTGGATGAACGCGCGTACGACAAGCGCGGCACCCCACAGCGCCACAGCCGCCTGTCGCGCTTCCTGCCGCAGACCGCACTGGTGTGGAAGGCGACCGACCAGCTCAATGCCTACGCCAGCTACGTGCGCGGCATTTCATTGGGCCAGGAAGCGCCGTTCTGGACCAGCAACGCCGATACCTTCCTGCCCTCGGTGCAGTCGCGGCAGCTGGAAGTGGGCGTGAAGTACGTGCCGGTCGAGGCGCTGACGCTGGGCGCGGCGGTGTTCCGCATTTCGCAGCCGTACCAGTACGCCCAGCCCGACAACAGCGACGCTGGCTATACCTTCGTCGAGGAAGGCACACAGACCCACACCGGCCTGGAGCTGACCGCCAACGGCCAGTTGACCGATGCGCTGCAGATCGTGGCCAGTGCCAGCGTGCTGCAGGCGCGCGCACGCGACACCGGCACGCCGGCCTATGAAGGCCATCAGCTGGTGAACGTGCCGAAGGTGCGCGCCAGCGTGCACCTGGCCTACGCGTTGCCCTTCGTGCAGGGCCTGGAGGCGACCGGGGGCTGGCGCTATGCCGGTGCCAACGTCGCCCGTGCCGATGGCGACGTGCGTGCACCGGACTACTCGGTGTTCGATGCCGGCCTGCGTTTCCAGCATCGCCTGCACGAACGTGCGGTGACCTGGAACCTGTCGGTGGACAACGTGTTCAACCGCTTCTACTGGCGTGATACCGGCAGCAGCGGCGGTGACTACTACCTGTTCCCCGGCGCACCGCGACAGGCCCGCCTGTCGGTGACGTTCGCACTGTGAGCGGCGCCCTGCTCGAGTGGACCGCCGCGCTGTGCAGCATCCTCGGCGTCTGGCTGATGGCCCGGCGCCGGCTGTCGGCATGGCCGGTGGGCCTGCTGTCGGTGACGTTGTACGGGCTGGTGTTCGCCGAGGCCAAGCTGTACTCGGACACCCTGCTGCAGGTCGCCTTCGGCGGCTTCCTGGTCTACGGCTGGCTCAACTGGCGCCAGCACGCGGCCGACGAGGGCAGCGTCCGCATCGTGCCGCTGGCGCGCGGCAAGCTGCTGCGCGACCTGGCCATCGGCCTGTGCGGCGGCGTGGCGCTGGGCGCGGCCATGCACACCTTCACCGATGCCGCACTGCCGTGGCTGGACGCGATGCTGACCGCGCTGAGCCTGGTCGGCCAGTGGTGGCAGGCGCGCCGGCACGTGGCGTGCTGGTGGGTGTGGATCGCAGTGGACGTGGTCTATGTGGGCGCCTACCTGTTCAAGTCGCTGCACGTGACTGCGGCGCTGTACGTGTTCTTCCTCGGCCTGGCCGTGTTCGGCCTGCGCGCGTGGAGCGCGGCCGCGCGCGAGCCACAGGGTGCACCCGTACGTTGATGAGGAGGGCCAGGCTGTGCGCTGGCCATCCACAGTAGAGCCACGCCATGCGTGGCTGAGGGGTCACCAATAGGCGCATCCACGCAGGGCGTGGCCCTACTTCGGTTCCAGCGCCAGGCCCAGCCGCAGCGGCTGGCGCATGTCCGGCGGTGGCGCCTGCAGGGGTGCGGCCAGCAGCGCCGCGCGCAGATCCGCGTCCACCTGCCGGTCGCCCAGGCTGTCGAATTCCAGTTTCGAGATGCGGCCATCGGCGGCGATCCACACGCTGACCGGCAACGGGGCCGGCGTGTCCGGATGCGCCTGCAGCCATTCCAGCACACGCTGGGCCTGCGGGTCCTGCTCCAGCTGCAGGCGCTGCTGCAACTGGCCGCCCACGGCGGCGGCGTAGGCCATCCAGTGCGCAGGAGCGTCCTGCGCGGACACGCTGGCACTCCCCAGTGCCAACGCGCCGAACACCGCGGCCAGCGGACGCCACCAGCGCCGCATGCCGCCCTTGATCCCTGTCCTGGCCATCGCCTGCCTCCTGCGCTCCCATCCAGCGCGCCATGGTCGGCGTCGTAGATGACAGGCGGATGGCGGAGGGTAGAGTCGAGCTTGCTCGACTGCCTTGGCCTGGTTATGGCGCAGTCGAGCAAGCTCGACTCTACGGCCGCGTAACCGGCGATCAGTCGCCCAGATCGGCCAGCACCTTGCGCGCGGGCGCGAAGAAGGTCACGCCGGTGACGGCGGTGGAGAAGTCCAGGATGCGGTCGTGCAGCGGCGCGGGATTGCCGATGAACATGCGTTCCAGCATCGTCTCGATCACCCACAGGCGGCGCGTGTAGCCGATGAAGTAGGTGCCGTACTCGCCACGGCCCGGCGTGGCGAACGGCATGTTGTCGCGCAGGATCTCGTGCTCGCCGTCGGCGTCCTCGATCGTGCACAGCGTCTTGTGCGACTTCTGCGCATCGGCGGGCGCGTCGTCCAGCTCGATGTTGTCGTGCTTGGTGCGGCCGATGATCGCTTCCTGGGCTTCGGTCTTCTGCG
This sequence comes from Stenotrophomonas sp. GD04024, assembly GCF_029837545.1. Classification (NCBI taxonomy): domain Bacteria; kingdom Pseudomonadati; phylum Pseudomonadota; class Gammaproteobacteria; order Lysobacterales; family Lysobacteraceae; genus Stenotrophomonas; species Stenotrophomonas sp. GD04024. The sequence goes on from NZ_JAOEDV010000042.1 coordinate 18,209, forward strand.
CGCGCCACGCATCGAGGTTGTGCAGGTACTTCTGCACCACCACGTAACTGCCACCGGCGTGGTCCGGATCTTCGTCGCCGACGATGGTTGCCTCAGGCAACGACAGCCCTTCCGGGTTGGCGGTGCCGTCGACGAAGTCGAGCAGGTCACGGCCATCGAAATAGCGGAAACCGGCGACGTCATCAACGGTTTCCACCGCATCGCCGAAGGCCATCAGCAGGTTGCGCTCGAACGCCACGATCAGATCCATCGTGCGCGCGCGGATGTGGTACAGCAGGTCGCCCGGCGTGGAGACCGCAGTGTGGGTGGCGCCCTTGATCTCGCGGAACGGCTTCAATTCACGCGGCGGCGCGCTGCCCACCAGCGGCTGCCACACGCGATGGCCGATGGCCACGTTGCAGGTGAAGGTGCGCTCGATCTCGCGGATGGCGGTGTTCTTGATCAAGTCGTCGGTACTGGCCAGCACCTCGCGTGCCTTCGCGATCGAGGCCGCGTCATCCTTCACCTTCAACACCAGGAACGCGGCCGAGTGCGTCAGCGGCGCGGTGATCTGCTGCGGCTCGTTGTCGAGCGTGTGGTTGAGGGCGGTGATCGGTGCGGGCTGGGAGTTCACGACGGTTCCTGCTGGCTTGAGGCGGGCGCATCGCGCGCGGCGATGTGCGGGCGATCATAGCGGAACCCCCCTGCCAGCGACGGAGCGGTTCTCAGTTCGCCACTACGCAGAAGGGGCAGCGGGCGCGAAGGCGTCGCGCGGCTGTCCGCGGGTGATCTCGAATGCGTCCCGCCCTTGCCACGCGATACGCAGGAAGGGTCCGGCCAACAGGCCGCGCTCGCGAAACCAGGCGAAGACCTCGGCAGGGCACCATTCGCGGCCGTCCGAAACGGCAATGCCGCACTCACGCAGTGCGGTTCTCCCTGGCTCCGCGCCAGTGTGCCGCCACCCACAGGGCACGAACACTGGCACACTGCAGGTACCGGCGGCATGGCATTGCCCATGAAGCGGCCTTCATGGAGGAAGACACGTTGGCATCCATCCTCACGCCCCAGCTGGCACCGGCATTGCTTGTGCTGCTGCTGGCTGCAACCGGCAGCACCCATGCGGCCGGGGCCGGTTCGTTCTACGAGGCACTGCAGCGCTATCAGGACGACGACGCCAAAGGCTGTGCCGATGCCCTCGGCGCGATGTACCACAACGGTGAGCGCTTCCCGGACGGTGGCGAGCTGTTGCTGGTCGAATGCACCGCCGCCACCGGTGACCACGCCGCGGCGATGGCCTACGTCATCGCGCTGCTGGGCCAGGACCGCCTTCCCCTCGAGGATCTGCTGCACAAGGATCGCCCAGGCCTGAATGCCCTGCGTGCCGGACCGGAGTGGCCACGGATGCTGGCCCGCGCGGAAGCGATGCAGAAACAACGTGCGGGACTGATGGACGAACCCTTGCGCAGGGAACTGCTCGACCGTGAAGCCCGCGACCAGGCCGCGCAGCATGCAGCCATCGCGGACGGCGGCGGCGAGGCCTTCAAGGGCACCGCACCCGTAGCCAAGGCCAATGCGGAGTGGCTGAAGACCGTGATCGCCGAGAAGGGATGGCCGACCCGTTCGAAGGTCGGCCGTGATGGCGCCAAGGCGGCCTGGCTGCTGGTGCAGCACGCCGACCAGGACCCTGATTTCCAGGCCCAGGTGCTGCCGTTGATCGAACACGCCGCCCAGGCAGGCGAGGCTGACCGTGCCGACGTGGCCCTGCTCACCGACCGCGTGCTGGTGGCGCAGGGCAGGCCGCAACGCTACGGCAGCCAGTTCGTGCAGGGCGACGACGGCGCGATGCAGTTGCGCCCTACCGAAGACATGCCCGGCCTGGACGCGCGGCGCAGCGCCATGGGCCTGCCGTCACTGGCCGAGTACAAGGCGATCCTCGCCGAAAGCTACGGCAAGCCGGTGAACTGATCCTACGGCCCGGCTGCAGACCGCTGGATCAGCCGCTCGAATACCGTACCCAGCAACTCGGCCAGCTCGTCCTCGTCGGCATCGGCAAGGGCCGGCAGCGCGATCATCTGCCGCATCACCTGGAAGCCGGAAATCATCGCCAGGATGAGCGCGGCGCGCTCGGCCCGCTGCGTGCCCTGCAGCGAGGCGGCCACGGTCTCCAGGTGATGCGCGGCGATCTTGTCGCGGCCGATTTCCGCTGCCAGTGGGCTCGATGCGGAATGGAAGGTGATCAGGAATCCGTCCATGGGCGTGGCATCGGCGCGGGTCATCTTCACCAGTGCGCGCGCCAGTGCCTTGCCCGGTTCCGGCTGGTCCATGATGCCGCCGGCAATCAGGCTGCCCTGGGTCATGGTGTCTTCCACCACCTCCGCGAACAGCTGCTCCTTCGAGCCGAAGTAGCGGTTGACCATCATCGCCGTCACCCCGGCCCCGGCCGCGATGTCACGCACTCCAGCACCGTCATAGCCGGACAGGGCGAAGGCCCGGCGTGCGGACGCCAGGATCGCCTCGCGGGTCGCTTCGGCATCACGTTGGCGGGGCTTGCGGGTGGTCGGTGCGGCGGGCGTGTCCATGCGTTAAGTATACAGCTGTAGACAATGACCGACAACGCATGTATACAGCTGTAGACATAGCCACCCATGCCGCTGGATCCGCGTCGGGATGGCCCGCCAATCCCCCCACGTATCTGGAGAGTTCCCATGAAAACGACCGTCCTGGTGACCGGTGGCACCGGCTTCATCGCCCAGCACTGCATCCTGGCCCTGCTCGCGGCCGGCTACGACGTCCGCACCACGGTGCGCTCACTGTCGCGCGAAGCGGAGGTGCGCCAACAGCTGAAGGTCGGTGGCGCCGAGCCGGGCGATCGCCTCAGCGTGGTGGTGGCCGACCTCGGTCGCGACGAGGGCTGGGCCGAAGCCGTTGCCGGCTGCAGCCACGTGATGCATGGAGCATCGCCTACACCCACCGGCGAACAGACCAGCGAAGAACAGTGGGTGCGCCCGGCCGTGGATGGCAACCTGCGCGTCCTGCGCGCGGCGCGCGACGCCGGCGTGCAACGGGTGGTGCTGACCTCGGCCTTCGGCGCGATCTGTGCCGGCCACGGCGACATCGGCCGCCCGTTCAACGAGACCGACTGGAGCGATCTGTCCGCTGATGTCTGGCTCTACCAGAAGTCGAAGACGCTCTCCGAGCGTGCTGCGTGGGACTTCATCGCGCGCGAGGGCGGTGGCCTGGAGCTCTCGGTGGTGAACCCGACCGCAGTGCTCGGCCCGGTGCTGGGCAGCGACTATTCGCACTCCATCCGCCTGGTGCGCAATCTGCTCCAGGGCCAGAAGGGATCGCCGAAGATCAATTGCGGATTCGTGGACGTGCGGGACGTGGCAGACCTGCATTTGCGTGCGATGACCCATCCGGCGGCCAGCGGCGAGCGCTTCATCGCCATCGCCGGGGACAGCCTCTGGCTGGGCGAGGTGGCAAAGATCCTGAAGCAGCGCATGGGCGCCTCTGCGGGCAAGGTCAGTACCCGTGTCATTCCCAACTGGGTGATGCGCCTGGGTGCACTGAAGGACCCGGCGCTGCGTGGCTCGATCCCACTGCTGGGTCGCACCATGAACGCAACCAGCGAGAAGGCGCAGCGCATGCTGGGGTGGTCACCGCGTTCGCGCGAGGACGCCATCGTGGCGACCGCCGAAAGCCTGATCAGGCTCGGGCTGGTGCAGACCCCCGATCACTGAGGCACGGGAGCCAGTGAACGGGATGCCCATAAAAGTGAAGCCCGGCGCGAGGCCGGGCTTCGGTTGGCGTGTGGGAGAGAGAGAGAGAGTCACACGCCAGCACAACACGCACTAACGACAGGCGTTTGTTACCAGGTGAAGCGCGGGCCCACGAACCACTCGCGGTCGCCGGCCTTGGCCAGCTTCACTTCGCCACTCAGGCCCCAGTTCTGGTTGAACTTGGCAGTGGCGCCGACGCGGCCGTAGAACTCGCCGTCCGGGTTGTAGCCGTGCTTCTTGCTGAAATCTTCGTAGCCGGCCATCACGTAGCCTTCCACGTACGGGTTGAACGCGGTGCGCACGCCCACTTCAGTGGAGTAGCCGTTGAAGTCCAGGCCGCGCTTCTCGTCGTACTTCTGGTACGCAACGCGAGCCACCAGGTCGGTGTTCGGTGCGATGCCATAGTTGTAGCCCACGCCCAGGCGCCACTGGTCGACGTCGTTCTTGAACTTGTCGGTCTCCTGCGCGCTGTAGTCGCCGAAGATGTGGAAGTTCGGGTGCACCGCCACGGAACCCTTCACCTTCCAGCCATCGGCGTCGCCGCCCTTGGCATCGGTGTTCACGTAGCCGCCTTCAACGTAGTTGTACGACAGGCCGTCGGTTGCCGATGCAGCGAACGGCAGAGCAGCCAGAAGACCCAGGGCAAGCAGCGAATTCTTGTTCATCGGGACACACCTTTAATTATTTTGGTTTCGTCGACCGCCTCCCGGGAGGGGGAGAGAGAGGAGGCGGTCGACAGGTGTGAATTATCCGTTAGGGGATCTAATCGACCCTGAATATTGAACTGACTGGTATATAAATATGGCTGCCGTTCAGGGAACTCGCCATGCGCCTTTGGCAGCGGCCGCACTCGCGGGCTGAACGATTGCTTCGGCCATCGCATTTCCCGCGAGTGCGTTGCCCAAGCGACGAACAGGCATGCCGCGCTTCGGCAACGCTGCAGCTATGCCTGACGCAAGCGGGGCTGCGTGTGTCTGCCAAGCGAGGATTCCCGCTTCATGCTGATGAATTGGCGGATATGAAGAGGCGCAAGGCGCTTCGATGACGTAGATCAGCTCGCCTGATCCCGCTTGTTAATGTTGGGTCAGCAGCAGGCTTCACAGCCCATCCACGTACTCAAATTGCAGCTGAAAGCGCTTGTCAGCGCCGGGAACAAACGCCGCTATATTCCAGCTTCCCCAGACGAAGGAGGGAGTGGAATGAAACTGACCTCGCAACACCTGAAGATGGCCCGTGCACTCAGCGTGGCGCTCATCGCCACCGTGAGCCTTGGCGCTTGCGCCTCATACAAGAACGAGTTTGCAACCATCAACTCGCGTCTCGATCAGCTCGACGTAAAGGTGCAGGGCGCCGCGCAGAGTGCGGAGTCCGCCAACCAGTCTGCACAGCAGGCCAACCAGCGCCTCGACCAGATCGAAGGCCGCGTCCAGCAGCTTGAAAGGGCACCCGCCGGCCGCAAGCCGCGCGGGTAACCGCTCCCTCACCCCTTGAATTGATCGACCTCAGTATCGGGAACCAGTGGCCTTCGCCGGCCACTGGCATCCTTCCACCCAAGATTGCATTGCAAGGAAAAGGAGCCGTCCCATTCGTACCTTCCCCTCCCCTGCACGCCGCGCCCTGCATGCCGCACTGGTCATGGCGCTGGCCGTTGCGTGCAGCGGCGTAGCCAACGCCAGGGACAAGGACGCACCTGCACCACCGGTGGCCGCCGTTGATGAACTTCCGCCTGACCAGAGCGTGTCCGAAACGGTGATCGAGCTGGCCGGCTGGGTCGTCGCCAGCAAGGACAACCAGGGCTATCCATTTGCGGTCATGGACAAGGCGGCGGCGCAGGTGCTGGTCTTCAGCGGCGAGGGCAAGCTGCGTGGCGCGGCACCGGCGCTGTTCGGATCGGCCATCGGTGATCACTCCGCACCCGGCGTCGCCAAGCTCGCATTGAGCGCGATTCCCGGCCACGACCGCACCACGCCTGCCGGCCGCTTCATTGGCGGCTACGGCCCCTCCGACGATGCCGGGCGCGTGTTGTGGGTGGACTACGATTCCGCGGTCTCGATGCACCCGTTGCCGCCGGGCAGCCCGAAGGAGAAGCGCGCCGAGCGGCTGGCAACACCGACCCCGGACGACAACCGCGTCACCCATGGCTGCATCAATGTCTCGCCCGCGTTCTACGAGCAGATCGTGCAGGCCACGTTCGAGAAGGGTGGCGTGTTCTATATCCTGCCGGACAAGGATTCGATTGCGAAGACGTTCCCGGAATTCGCGCAGAGCAGGGGGGATGCAAAGGGCCAGGACGAAAAGGGTGCGCGGCGCGCAAGCAAGTAATGCGCGCTAACGAGCGCTGTCCCTGTTTTCCATGACCTGCCCGATGCTGAGTTCATTGCCACTTGGGTCCGCCAGGCGGAAATCGCGCATGCCGTAGGGTCTGTCCCCGATCGGGACGACGATCGTGACACCCGATCCTTCAAGGAACCGGTAATAGTCGTCGATACCGGATACGACCAGATAGGCATGGGCTGCGCCTGCCGGCTTGCTCCCGGACCGTTGGGTGAGGGTGATCTCCACGCCGTCGCGGCAGACGGCAGCAATGTCGGCGGGATCACCCCACGACCACGCCAGTTCGAATCCGAGCGTGCCGCAGTAGAACGCGATCGACTCGGCAAGATGGTCTACGGACAGGATGGGAGAGATGGACTCGATCTTCATGGGCGCGGGAACCGTTCCATGTTCGGGTGTTGGCCGATCATAGCGTCCGGCCGGCCTCAGGGCCGGGCTCCTGGAACAGCGTTGGCATTGTCGATGGGTCGCCCTGGCCGCACTCCTCCGCCGGTCCCGGGTACGACTCCGCCGATCCGGACGATTTTCCCGTACGTCGCACCCACGCTGGAACCTCGATCACCAATGCGAGGTTCCGAGATGCCACACCGCTTCCCCAAGGTTGCCCGCTGGACGGCGAGGCTGGTCTTCGCCCTGCTCTGCGCCGCCGTGGCCGCCTATGCCTTCACCGTGCTGTACGGCCAGCCACACGCGGACAACCCGCTGCAGATGAAGTTCGCGGCGTCCGGCCTGGACGTACCCGCCCACCTCTTCGGCGGCGGGCTGGCCTTGTTGCTGGCGCCGTTGCAGATGAACGGATGGATCCAGCGGCGTGTCCCCCGCCTGCACCGGCTGAGCGGTGGGCTCTACGCGTGCGGAGTGCTCGTGGCCGGGCTGGCCGGCTTCTCGCTGGCCCTGCATGCAGAAGGCGGCGCCCCCACCAGCATCGCCTTTGGCTTGTTGGCGCTGGCATGGATGGCCACCACCAGCATCGGGATCGGCTACGCGCTGGCCGGCAACCTCGCCAGGCACCAGCAGTGGATGTGGCGCAGCATCGCCCTCACCGCGTCTGCGGTGACGTTCCGGTTGATCCTGGGCATCGGCCTGGGCGTGCTGCATCTGCCTTTTCCCCCGGTCTATCTGGCCGCCGCCTGGGGATGCTGGGTGTTCAACCTGGCACTCTGCGAACTGGTACTGCGCTGGCCGCGGCGACCGCCGGCCACTGCATTGTCAGCGGCTCGGTGATTGCGGGGTGCCCGCCATCGCATGGCGCTTGCGGAAGGCGCTGGGTGTTTCACCCAGCAGCCGCTTGAACGCCGCGTTGAACGTCGATTTCGACGTGAAGCCGCAGGCATAGGCGATGTCGAGAATGGTCCGGGTGTCAGCGCCATCGGCCAGATGGGAAGCGGCGGCTTCAATCCGCTGGCGATTGATGTATTCCCAGAAATTCCCGCCGAAGCGGCGGTTGATCACCGCCGACACCAGATATTCGGGGTAGCCGGAGCGTCTGGCCAGCTGGCCGATGGTGAGCGCCGGTTCGCGGTAGAGCTGCTGCCCGGCCATCAGCTGCGACAGGCGCACTTCAACCTCGGCAACGCGTGCATCGTCGCTGGCCGGAACCACTTCGCGGTTGGCGGGTGCCGGTTCCGCAACCGGCTCGACCAGCACCGCCGGCTGGGTGAGGCTGAAGTAGCCCATCAGGAATACCCACGCTGCAACGAGGCCGTAGATCAGCGGATAGTCGATCCAGGGAATCCTGACCAGCCATTGCGTGGTGGCAATGAGCCAGATGAGGATCTGCGAGATCGCCATCGCATCGATCCAGTGCAGCGACATCCGGTCCGCATCCGAACGCCGCCGCAGCAGGCCGCGCCGGTAGCGGCCGACCCGCAGCAGACCAGCAATGACATAGGAGAGGCTGTACGCGTACAGCACGATGTTCAGCCGCATCCATTCCAGTTCCGCGATGCCCGGCAGCGTTCGCGCCAGCATGCCCTCGGCCGGCACCAGCCCACGCAGGAAGAAGCCTGCATGCAGCGCCAGCACGATGATGAATCCCGAAAGATGCACAGCATCGCGCCAGCGTACGGCCCTGGCCTCGGTCAGGACCCTGACGTAGACATAGAACAGGCTGCCGTACAGGAACGGGAACAGGCCGACGAACCGCAGCGCCTTGCTGGGTGCCGGGTAGGACGGATCCCAGTAGAGCGCCTTCACCGCCAGATCGATGCCGATCAGCGCGATCCACATCGCCAGCACCCGGTTCGCCCCGGCATTGGCCGGCCGCCGCCACAGGGCCAGGGCAAGCAGCGCGGCCTGCGCGGCGCCAATGGCGAAGACGACGGTCCAGAAAGCCATGGAAGGAGGCCGGTCGGCAACGGGATGGGGGGGGAAGCTTAGCAGCCGGTTTCCGGGCAGAAGAACAGGACGAATGGCCTACGCCCGCCCCGGCATGAGCGGACGTTCCCCGCCGGCATCACCTCATTCGCAGAGCGCGCTGTCTTCCTTCAATGCGGCATCATCCAGCGGGCGGAGCTGTTCGATCTGCTCGCGCTGTTCGGCCGTAGGCTCGCCCAGCCACCACACCCGGCAGCGCGCGGTGAGGCGGCCGACCATCTTCGACTGATCGGGCGAATACAGCATCGCCAGCGCGGTGCCGGGGCAGTCGTGGGCCTGGCAGGCGGTGTAGAACCACCAGGGTTCGCCCTGAAGCACCAGCAGCTCGCCAGGCCCGCTGGGGCCGCTCAACAGGCGTTCGCGCAGCGACGGGATGTCCTTGTCGGCGGATTCGGCGGCCTGCGTACCCTTCATCAATGCATCGAACGCGGCCAGCACCTTCGGGTCCTTGCGGCCACAATCGTCCACCGTGTTACCGCCCACCAGGGTGAAGAAATGGGTCGCCAACGGGTTGTCCTTGCAGGTGAGCTCACGGCCGCCACCGGAGTCTTCCGGCTCGCCTTCGCTGTCCCACACCGACGGATCCACTCCGTCCTCGATGGACGGTTCACTCTCGACCACGGTGGTCGTCGCTGCCGGTGTTCCAGCGGGTGCGGCGGGTGCCACCGCAGGCATCGTTTCGACGGCCTTCTCCGGTGCCTGTCCGCAGGCCGCCAGCAGCGCGACCATCAGTGCCATCCCTGCAACTTGAAACTTCATTCCCTTTCCTTGTCTGATCTGCGATGCATGCGCCACGCCGGCGGCAGCGTGATTCTAACCAGCGGCGCGCTAGGATGCGTTCGCCGCTCCCGTCATCGCCAGGACCTGGACGCATGCGCCGTACACGACTCGCCGTGATCTTCTGCAGTGCCCTGCTGCTGGCATCGCCGGCCATCGCCCACGATGCTGAAGGCGCGAAGCCTGCACCACCGCTTCCCGATACAACCCTGCCTGCGCCGCTGCATCGCGTGCTGCGCGACTACGAACAGGCGTGGCGCAAGGGGGATGCAAAGGCGCTCGCCCGGCTGTTTGCCGAGGATGGCTTCATCCTGCAGAGCAACCAGGCGCCGGTGCGCGGACGCAAAGCCATCGAGGCGGCGTATTGCGGCCAGAGCGGCAGCCCGTTGCGGTTGCGCGCGTTGGCCTATGCCGTGGAAGGGAACGTCGGCTACATCATCGGTGGCTACACCTTCGGCAACAACGTGAGGGACACCGGCAAGTTCACACTGACGCTGAAGCGCGTGGGCGATGGGCCATGGATGATTTTCTCGGATATGGACAACAGCAACGCGCCGCCACGGGCGCGGTGATGGATTCCGCCGGGCGTTGTCCGGCGCTACTGGGCGCCAACCAAGGTTGGCGGCTACCAGAAGCGGTTTCCGTCGTAGATCCACGCCATGCGTGGATGGGGTGCATACAAAAACCCCGGCGCATGGCCGGGGTTCTTCGATTCACTTGAACAGCGTGTCCGGATATTCCGGCTTCTGTTCCCGCGCCAGCAGCGCGCGCAGGCCTTCTTCCGGCGTCTGTTCGCCGTGCAGCACGGCACGCACGCGGTCGGAGATCGGCAGGTCGATGCCATGGCGGCGCGCCTGTCGCATCACTTCGTCGGCGGTCTGCACCGACTCGACCACCTGGCCGATCTCGCGCACGGCATCCTGCAGCGTCTGGCCACGGCCCAGGGCCAGGCCCAGGCGGCGGTTGCGCGACAGGTCGCCGGTGCAGGTCAGCACCAGATCGCCGAGGCCTGCCAGGCCCATCAGCGTTTCCGGCTTGGCGCCGATCGCAGCGGCCAGGCGCAGCATTTCGTTGAGGCCGCGGGTGATCAGGCCGGCACGGGCGTTGAGGCCCAGCTGCATGCCATCAGCCACGCCGGTAGCCACGGCCAGCACGTTCTTCATCGCGCCGCCCAGCTCGGCACCGACCATGTCGTCGCCGGTGTAGGCGCGGAACGCCGGGCCGTGCATCGCCTCGGCCACCGCCTGCGCGAACTCGGGCACGTCGCCGTGCACGGTGATCGCGGTCGGCAGGCCCTGGGTCACTTCCTTGGCGAACGACGGCCCGGTGACAACGGCCAGCGGCACGTCCTCACCCAGCACTTCGCGCGCCACTTCATGCAGGAAGCGGCCCGAACCGGGCTCGAAGCCCTTGGTGGCCCAGGCCACGCCGGCACCGGCCGGACGCAGCGGCGCCAGCGCGCGCACGGTTTCGCCGAACGCGTGCGACGGGGTCACCACCAGGATCCAGGCCGCACCTTCCACCGCCGACGCCAGATCGGTGGTGGCACGCAGGCTGTCCGGCAATGGAATGCCCGGCAGGTAGCGCGGGTTCTCATGGCGCTGGTCGATGGCTTCGACCACGGCCGCATCACGCCCCCACAGCACGGTCGGGTGACCGTGCCGTGCGAGCAGGCTGGCCAGCGCGGTTCCCCAGGAACCGGCGCCGAGCACGGCGATCTTGTCAGCGGTAGTGCTCATCCGTGACGTCGCGGCAGGAATCAGGCGTTGCCGGCCGGCTCGGAGTCAGCCAGCGACGGTGCGTCGCCCTGCTCCTGGCGCTGGCGCAGGGTTTCCGCGTACAGGCCTTCGAAGTTGATCGGCTGCAGGAAGAACGGCGGGAAGCCGCCGGCCTGGATCAGGTCGCTGACCAGCTGGCGCACGTACGGGAACAGGATGTTCGGGCACTGGGTGCCGAGCAGCACGTCGATCGACTGCGGGTCCAGGCCGACCAGGCCGAACACGCCGGCCTGCTTCACTTCGGCCACGTAGGCGGTGCGCTCACCGGCCTGGCAGGTCAGAGTGACGGCCAGCACGACTTCGAAGGCGTTCTCGCCCAGGCGCTGCACCTGCTGGTTCAGGTTGAGCTGCAGTTCCGGCTGCACCTGGTCATTGAAGATGGTCGGAGCGTTCGGCGACTCGAAGGAGACGTCCTTGACGTAGATCTTCTCGACGGTGAAAGCGGGGCCGGTGGCGGCATCGACCGGCGCAGCGGCGCCGTTGGTGATCTCTTCGGACATTTCCAGTAACTCCAGATAAATGCAATGAAAACGAGGGTCGAATTACTGCGATGGGGGCGGCATCAGGCCCATACAAGGCCGGATGCGCCACCTGCGGCAATCAGTTGCGGCCCTTGACCAGCGGCAGCTCGGCCTGCTGCCAGGCGGGAATGCCGCCATCGAGCACGTAGACCTTTTCGAAACCGGCCTTCTTCAGCGCCTTGGCGGCGGTTTCCGAGGCGTTGCCGCTGCGGCACACCAGCACCACCGGCGACTGTTTGGCATTGGCCACCAGCTTGTTGTCCGGGCCGAAGGCACTGGCCTGGGCGTTGCGGCTGCCGGCGATGTGGCCCTTCTCGAAGTCACCGCTGGCCGACAGGTCGACCACCACCGTGCCGCCCGCGTTCATCAGCTGGGTCAGTTCGGCGGGTTTGATGCCCTTGAAGCCCCGGAATAGGCGGCGGATCTCGGTGACGATGATGGCCACGGTCAGGCCGACCAGGGCCGCGGACAGCATCGGGTTTCGGCCTGCAAAGGCCAGCAACTCTTCGTAATTCACTCAGGTCACGGGTCGATTAAGCGGGCGCCGATTGTCGCACAAGCCGGACGCGGCCCGTCACTGCCCCTTCCACAGGTCCGGCAGGCCGGCGGACTGCCACCAGCGCTTGGCCTCCGGGTCCCAGCGCCAGCGCTCGACCACGACCACGGTGCGCTCGGCCTGGGTGTTCTGGTTGATCACCCCGATTTCGACGCGACGCTCGACCTCGCCCCCATCCAGCGAGGCGCTGCTGCGCTCGCGATAGGACGACACGCGCAGCTGCGCGTAGCGGTTGAGCTCGAACTCGGTCGGCGGCTTTTCCTTGCGCAGCTTCGGGTCCAGGTAACCGATGGCATCGTCCATGCTGCCCCAGCGGATGGTCGCCCCGTAGGCGATCTGGGTCTCTTCCAGCAGCTTGCGCTGCTTGCGGCTGAGGTCGTCGGCCGAGGCCACGGCGCTGGCCAGCAGCAGGGAACAGATCAGGAACTGGATGAGGCGGCGCATCGGTGGTTTCCCCAGAACGTCAGCCTGCCATCCTACCCTTTGGCGAAGGCAACGAAGCGACCGCTGAACTCGGCAGCAGGCTTGCCGTCGGCACCGGGCTGGGTGGCGATAATGCTGATGCGGGCCTTGCGGCGCTGGCGGAAGGTATTCAGGAAGGCGTCCCAGCCGCTGGCTTCGGCGGCTTCGGCATGGGCGTGCAGGTCTTCGTAGACCGGTGCCAGGTAGCGCAGGTTGCTGTCGGCCACGTAGACCTCGGCATCGTGGCCGGCCAGGCGCAGGCGCAGGCTGACCAGCGCCCAGCCGGACAGGGTCAGTACCGAGGCCAGGCTGCCACCGAAGGCGTTGCCCTTGTCGTTGACGTTGGCGGCCAGCGGCGCGGTGATGCGCAGCACGCCATCGGCATAGCCGTCGAGCTGGATCTGCATGGCGCGGACCGCTGGCATGCAGTCCAGTACGTCCTGCAGGGCGGCCAACGAGGAAGTCAGGGCATCAACGGACATCGGAGCAGCGACCACGACAACGAAGGGCCCGCATAATGCAGGCAATGGCCGACCATACGATACCCACTGGCGCCGCTGGCTCCGACGCGGCCTGGACCCTGATTTCACTGCGCCCGCAAGGCCAGCATGTGGCGCTGCGCCGCGCCGTTGCTGGGCTGGGCGGGCATGTTTTGGCCCTTTCACCGTGGCGGTTGCAGCGCCTGCACGGCACGCCCGTGGTGCGCCAGCTGCAACGCGCGCTGAACTGCGATCGCGTGGTGTTCACCAGCCCGGCCGCGGTTGCTGCGGCCGCTTCCCTGCTGCGGCTGGCCGAGGCGCAGCGCAGCCCGTGGCTGACGGTGGGCGAAGGCACCGCGCGCGCGCTGCAGGCACACGGCATTTCCGACGTGCATGCACCACAGCGGATGGACAGCGAAGGCCTGCTGGCGCTGCCGGTACTGGCAAACGTGCAGGGCCTGCGCATCGGCCTGGTGACCGCGCCCGGTGGCCGCGGCCTGATTGCCGCGCAGCTGCGGGCGGCCGGTGCCCGCATCGAACGCGCCGACGTTTACCAGCGGCGCCTGCTGCGCCTGGCGCCGCGCACGCTGGCGCGACTGGCGCATTCAGCCTTTCCGTGGGTGCTGGCGGTCAGCAGCGGCGAAGCGCTGCAGCATTTCTGGCAGCAACTTCCAACCGCATTGCAGCAGCGCCTGCAGGCGCACGCGACCGCAGTGGTGGCCAGTGATCGCCTGGGTGAACAGGCGCGGGCGCTGGGCCTGCAGCACGTGGTGCGCGCGGCCGGCCCCACCACCGCACAGCTGGTGGCGGCTGCACACGCCACGCTCACCGTCCCGGCAGCGACCTGAACAGGGACGTGGGTCACGCTTGCCGCTGTCGTCGGCAACAGTGATGCTGTGCACAACGCGGCCTGCCGGTCCCCCACCACCGGCGACGTTGCCGACAAGGAAGCCCGATGAACGACACTCCGCCCGTTTCCCTACCCCGTCGCTCCGCACGCTGGCTGCTGCCGCTGGCCGGTGTGGCCGTGCTCGGCGCGGGCGGCTACGCGGGCTGGTACTTCTGGCAGCAACAGCAGCGCGAACAGGCGGCGCAGGCGCAGACCACCGCCGTGCAGCTGCAGGGCCTGGAGGCCACGCTGGATGCGCTGCGCCGTGACCAGCGCGCGACCAGCCAGCGGCTGCAGGACGCGGCCACCACCAACCGCGTGCTGCGCGACGAGATGCTCGGCCTGTCCCAGCGCAGTGCACTGCTGGAAGAAAACCTGGCCAAGCTGGCCGACAGCGCCAACCAGGGCCGGCAGGCGGTGCAGCGCGACGAGGCCGAGTTGCTGCTGACCCAGGCCGCGCAACGCCTGAACTACGCCGACGATGTGGATGGCGCACGCCGCCTGTATGCCCAGGCCGCCACTGCGCTGGCCGATCTGCCCGACAGCGATGGCCTCAACCTGCGCCAGGCGCTGGTGCAGGAACGTGATGCACTGGATGCGCTCGGCGCCGGCCCGCGCGTGCAGTCGTTGCAGCGCCTGGATGCATTGGCCAAGGCCTTGCAGGGCCTGCCCTCGCAGGTGACCGGCAACGCTGCGCCGCCGACCGCCAGAGCCTGGTGGCAGGCCACGCTGGCACCGTTCGTGGACATCACCCCGAGCCGCCAGAACGGCCCGCTGACCGCCGCCGAACGCCGCAATGCCGACGATGCGCTGCAGCTGGAACTGACCCTGGCGCGCGCCGCGATCGAGCGCGGCGACCGTGCTGGCCGTGATACCGCGTTGGTACGCGTGGAGCATTGGGCGCAGCGGCGCTGGCCGGATTCACCGGCCCTGCGCGCACAACGTGCTGAACTGAAGGCCTTGCGCGAGCTTCCGCTGCAGGCCAGCAACACCGTTCTTGGCAGCACCCTGCAGCAACTTCGCACCCAGACCGACCGGAGGTAATCCCGCATGAAACCCCTGCAATCCCTGGTCGTGCTGTTGCTGGCCGTGGCCATCGGCGTAGTCGCCGCGCAATGGCTCGGCGCCGATGACCTCAACCGTTTCGGCGAAGTGATCCTGCGATACGGCGGCTACGACTACCACAGCAACCTGCCGAAGGTCGCGTTGCTGGCGGTGATTGCGGTGCTGGTGCTGTGGCTGCTGTGGAGCCTGATTGCCGCACCGTTCCGGGCCTGGGGCCGTTACCGCCGCAAGCAGGGCCGGGTGCGCCTGATCGACGGCCTACAGGCTTACGAGCACGGCCAGTGGCAGCGTGCGGAGAAGCTGCTGGACGGCGCCGCCAAAGACCCCGAAGTGAGCGCAGTGGCGCTGGCCAACGCCGTGCGCAGTGCGCAGGCACGGGCCGACGGCCCTGCCGGCGAAGCACTGCTGCAGCGCCTGGGCGAAAGCGATGCCACCCTGCAGGCGCTGCTGCGTGCAGAACAGCTGCTGGCGCGTGATCTGCCGGTGGATGCGATCAACGCGCTGGACGTGGCCGCGATCCAGCCGCTGCCGCCGCGTGGCCTGTGGCTGCGTACCGAGGCACTGGCGCAGGCCGGGCGCGCACACGAGGCCTATGGGCAGCTGGGCGCGCTGCGGCAGAGCAAGGTGCTGCCGACCGATGCCAGCAGCGAACTGGAAGCACGCCTGGCAGCGCAGGCGCTGCTGGAAGCGGCCGACGTCAACGCGCTGGCCGCGCAGTGGGAAGCCACGCCGAAGGCACTGCGGCCGACGCCGGACGTGGTGGGCGCCTATGCCAGCCGAGCGGTGGCCCTGAACTGGGATGAGCCGGCACTGCTGGCGCTGGAACAGGCGCTGGACCAGCGCTGGGATGATGAACTGGTGGCGCTGTATGGCCGCCTCCCGGCCGAGCGCCTGGCCACCCGACAGGCCAACCTGCAACGCTGGCGCAACGTGCATGACGGCTCGGCCGCGCTGCGCCTGGCGCAGGGCCGCGTAGCACTGGCGCAGCAGCAGTGGGATGCCGCCGACGCGTTCCTGCATGAGGCGATCGCCAGTGGCGCCGGAGCACCGGCATGGGAAGCGCTGGGTGAACTGTTCGCACAGCGTGGCGAGCACGCACTGGCCGCGCAGTGCCTGGCCAATGCGCTGCGCCTGCAGCGCGGCGAAGACAGCGTGGCGCTGGTACGCGGCAACGAAACGCCGCTGCGTGCCACGGTGGAAGAGCAACCGATTGCGGTGCAGCCGCCGGTGTATGACGCCAACGAGGAGCGCGACGAATTCGGCAACCCGCGGTTGCCCTGATCGGTAGTGCCGGCCGCTGGCCGGCATCCACCGGCGAATCTGGCACCGTGCCAAGCAAGCTTGGCACCCACCAGAGCAACCATCCGGGCAACAACAAAACGCCGCCCATCGGGCGGCGTTTTTGTTGTTAGATCCACGCCATGCGTGGATGCGATCAGCGTTCGACGATCGCCACCACGCCCATGCCGCCGGCGGTGCAGATCGAGACCAGCGCGCGGCCGCCGCCGCGTTCGGCCAGCTGCTTGGCGGCGGTGGCGATCACGCGTGCGCCGGTGGCGGCGAACGGGTGGCCGGTGGCCAGCGATGAACCCAGCAGGTTGATCTTGTCCGGGTCGATGCGGCCCAGCGGTGCATCCAGGCCCAGGCGGTTGCGGCAGTAGTCCTCGCTCTCCCACGCACGCAGCGTGCACAGCACCTGCGCGGCGAAGGCTTCGTGGATCTCGTAGATGTCGAAGTCCTGCAGGGTCAGGCCGTTGCGCTTGAGCATCTCCGGCACGGCAATGGTCGGTGCCATCAGCAGGCCTTCGCCATGCACGAAGTCCACCGCCGCCACGTGCGCATCGCGCAGGTAGGCCTGCGGCTCGTGGCCGTGCGCGCGCGCCCATTCTTCGCTGGCCAGCAGCACCGCAGCGGCACCGTCGGTCAGCGGCGTGGAGTTGGCGGCGGTCAGCGTGCCGCGGCCGGACACCTTGTCGAACGCCGGCTTCAGCGTGGCCAGCTTTTCCAGCGAGGTATCCGGGCGCAGGGTGTTGTCACGCTCGACACCACGGAACGGGGCGATCAGGTCGTTGAAGAAGCCGCGCTCATAGGCCGCGGCCAGCTTCTTGTGCGAGGACACCGCCCACTCGTCCTGCGAGTCGCGCGAGATGTTCCATTCCTTGGCCATGTCCTCGCAGTGGTCACCCATGCTCTTGCCGGTGCGCGGCTCGGCCACGCCCGGGAATTCGGGCTTCAGTTCGGAGAACTTGAAGCCGGAGGTGAGCGCGCGGATCTTGTCGCCGGTGCTCTTGGCACGGTTGGCAGCCAGCAGGCGCGCGCGCAGCTTCTTGCCGTACACAATCGGCACATCGGAGGTGGTGTCCGAACCACCGCCGATGCCCGATTCGATCTGGCCCAGCGCGATCTTGTTGGCCACGGTGATGATGCTGTCCAGCGAGGTGCCGCAGGCGCGCTGCAGGGTGATGCCTGGGGTCAGCGGCGACAGGCCGGAGGACAGCGTGGCTTCGCGGCCCAGGTTCCAGTCACTGGAGTGCTTGATCACCGCACCCATCGCCACTTCACCGAGCTGCTGGCCGTGCAGGCCGAAACGTTCGACCAGCGCGCCCAGCGTACGGACCGACATGCCGAGGTTGCCGACATCCGAATACGCGGTGTTCTGGCGGCAGAACGGAATGCGGACGCCACCGAGGATGGCGACGGGACGAGCGTTGGGCATGGAGATACCTGGCATGGATGAGGGTGTCTGCAACATGGCCTGCACGACGGAGCAGGCATAATGGAGCCAAGTGTAGCTGCCGCCCTGTGATGGGCCAACCGTGGAACCATGAGCAAACCCGACCCCGCGATGAATGCCCTTGGCGTGCTGGCCCTGGAACTGGCCGGCGGCGAAATCCCCCGCCAGGCGGTACTCAGCGCCGAACAGGCCGGTGAACTGGCCGAACGCGTCGGCCGCGACCTGTCCAAGCTGGTGCCGCAGGTGGCCGAGCTGGACCTGGTGTTCGCCGCCGCGCATTTCGACCCGGCCGAAGTACTGCGCCCGGGCTGGCCGATCCACCGCCGCCTGGAAGAACTGCAGATGCGTGCGCCAGGCCGTAACCAGGGCCCGCGCCTGCTGGCCTTCGGCACCGATGCCAACGGCGACGTGCCGCTGCCGTTCCAGGCCGATGCCAGCCTGGTGGGCGGTGGCCTGCGCGTGGTGCCGTTCCTGCTGACCGGCAGCGATGTGGCCACCACCAACGCGGTGGCCAATGCGCTGGAGGAAACCCTGCTGGCCAATGGCATGGCGCACGCCGATACCGCATTGATGGCGCAGAACACCTTCGGTGCCCGCATCGAGCACGCGCGCTATTTCACCGTGAACGACTTGGCCGCGATGATGTCGATGCAGTACGACAACCAGGGCCTGGCCGCGCTGTGGCCGCTGATCGAGACCGCGATCATGGCGCCGGGCGAGGACGAATGGCTCAACGCGGCGCCCGAGCCGCTGCTGCGCTACACCCATGGCGAGGCGCGCATGGCGCTGTTCGATCCGGCCGGCTGGTGCGCGCACTACAACCACAGCAACAACGACTGTGACCGCCTGAAGGGCATCTACGAGCAGTTCCTGATGCGACAGCGGCAGATGGCCGCGGTGCTGGAAGCGCACGGCGTGCCGGTGCTGTTCGTGCACTGCGAGGCCGGGCAG
>NZ_JAOEDV010000043.1:0-36821 GCF_029837545.1 Stenotrophomonas sp. GD04024
TGCGCGCGCGATCACCTGCTGTGCCTGCTGCGATGCCTGCGCATGCACGCGTGCCTGACGCTCGCCCAACGCGGCCTGTTGGCTGCCCAGTGCCGCCTGTCGGCTGGCCAGTTCAGACTGCTGGCTGGCCAGGCGCTGCATGTCACGGGTGCGGCCGGATTGCGCGGCCTCGCTGCGGGCTTCCTGCATTGCACGACGTGCCTCAGCGGCGGCCTCACGTGCAGCCTCACGTGCAACGGCCATATCGCTGGTCGCGCCCCGCGCCGCCTTCGCCGCTTCTGCCGCCGCTTCGCGGTTGATGTCATGCGCTGCCATCGCGCTGCGCGCAGCCTCGGCGGCGGCCAGCGCCATGCGGCGTGCCTCCTCACCCTGCAGGCGGCCCATCTCGCCCATCTGCTTGCCGAGTTCGCTCTGCTGGCGACCCAGCGCACTCTGCTGGCGGCCCAGTTCGCTCTGCTGGCGGCCCAGATCCGCCGCGCCGCTGTAGGCACGCTGCAGGGTCTGGATCATCATCGGATCACGCACCACGTAGCGCTTGTCGCCCTGGCGGAACCACAGCGCCGGGCCTTTGCCAAGCTGCCTGCGGGCGACCGTCACGTCGTCCATGCCGCCGTTGGCGAAGGTCGAATCGCCATCGACCAGCACGAAGGCCTGCGGCGGCGATTTGCCCAGGTCCAGGCGGCCGTAGGTGGTGATGGAGGTCGTGCGGGAGGTCGTATGTTGACTGTGCATGCCGGTATCGACATCGACATCGACATCCGCATCCACGTCGACCGCCACATCTGCATCATCCGGACCTGACAAGGCCTCAACCTCAGCCGGCTCGGCAGGCGGCGCGGGCGCCACCGGCACGGCCGGAACGCGCGCGGACGAAGGCGGTGCGGGCGGTGCTTTCGGAGCCTTCGGCGGCGGCGGCACCACGGCCTTCGGTGCCGCAGGCGGCGCGGGCGGTGCCGGCGGCACCGGCGCAGCGACCAGCCGCATCGGTGCCACGCCCACCAGCACCACGACGGCGGTCAGTGCCATCGCCAGAATGCGCGGGCAGGCCCGGCGCGGCTGCAGCGAGAGCAGGCGACGCTTGAGGCTGGTGGTGTTCGGCGCGGCGCTGGCCACGCCAAGGTGTGGCTGCGGTGCCACGCCCAGCTGCAACAGCAGGCGGCCATAGGCCTGACGGCTCGCGCCATGCTGGCCAACCACGGCCGCATCCACCGCTTCTTCGCGGGCCTGTGCGTATTCGCGCACCGACAGGCGCAGCAGCGGGTGGAAGAAGAACAGGTGCTGGGCCAGTGCGGGCAGCAGGCCCCACTGCAGGTCATGCCGCTGCAGGTGTTGCAGTTCATGGGTCAGCGCCAGGTCCAGCGCATCGCCCTGCAGGGCATTGTCGCCGGCCGGCAGCAGCAGTACCGGACGGAACGGCCCGACCAGCTGCGGCGAGTCCACCTGCGTGCTCATCCACAGGCGCGGCGCAGGGCGTACCCCGTGCGCTTCGGAGGCCAACTGCAGGGCCTGTACCAGCGCCTCGTCCTGGCAGGGATAGGCCGCCGCCAGCAGCGCGCGGCACTGGCGCCACTCACCGAAGGTGCGCCATGCCATCAGCAGCACGCCGGACACCCACAGCGCGGCCAGCGCAACGGCCCACCACGCCACCGCCGGCACGTCCGCGGCAGGCATCGGCATCGCGGCCAGCCGCTGTGCAGAGGCTTCCGGGGCCAGCGGGTAGATCATGTCGGCAGCCACATCGGTGGCGGTCATCGCCACTGCCTGCGGTGCCGGCAACCAGGCCAGCTGCAGCGGCTGGCTCCAGAACAGGCCGAGCACGGCCTGCAGCGACACCAGCCACCACAGGCGGCAGCGGGTGGCCGCCGACAGCGACGGCAGCGCGCGGCACACGCCGTACACCAGGGCCACCAGCAGCACGGTCTGCAGGCTGGTCCAGCCCAGCCGTTCCAACAACGGGATCAGCATCGTGGTGTCCATGGCTCAGCCCTCGTGGCGGCGCGATTGGAGTTCGGCGACCAGCGCTTCCAGCTCGGCCAGCTCGTTGTCGCTGACCTGCTGGCGCTGCGACAGGTAGGCCACGAACGGCGACACCGACCCCTGCAGGGTGTTGTCGACGAACTGGGCCACGGCACCCTGCAGCACGCTTTCGGGGCCACGGGTGGCCTGGTAGCGGTAGATGCCGTCCTGCTGCCGGCGCTGAAGATACCCCTTCGCGCGCAGCCGTTCCATCATCGTCAGCACGGTGGAACGGGCCAGGCCACGGGCCTCGCCGTAGCCGCTGGCGACCTCGCCGACGCTGGCCGGCGCATGTTCATCGATGTACTGCAGCAGGGCCAGTTCCTGGTCCCCGATGGTCTTGCCACGCATGACACCACTCCCTTGACTACACGTGTCGTCACTGTCAGCTTGACGACAACTGTAGTCAACCCCCCGGAAGTCATGGGCCGACGAACGGTAGCGACGCGACGCTGATGCAAGCCAAATCCAGCATCAAGGGATAACGGGATCCAAAGCCACGTGCTCAGTGGCTCTCCGGTACCTGTCCGGATGATTGCGCAGCCTTCAGCCTGAGATTGCTCGCTCGCACTCGGGTCGCCAGCACGACGTCGGCGTTTTCAACCACCATCACCCGATCTGCCCGCTCTATTGTCTCGGGGCGATGGGCGACAATGATCCGCGTCAGACGAAGTCTATCGACAGCATCATTTACCAGACGCTCATTGGCGACATCAAGATGGCTTGTCGCTTCGTCCAGAAACAGAACGCTGGGCTCACGGTAAAGCGCCCTGGCAAGAATAAGCCGCTGCTTCTGCCCGCCGGACAATGTGCTTCCCATGTCGCCTATCAGGCTGTGATAGCCCATGGGCATGCCCATTACATCGTCATGGATCGCCGCCAGCCGCGCCGCGTGCTCCACACGCTCCTGTTCGGCAGCTCCCTGAAAGAAGGATATGTTCTCTGCAATGCTGCCGGCGAAAAGCTGGTCATCCTGCATTACCGCGCCGATGGCTTCACGCAGGCGCCGAGCGCCAGCGCCGCGCAGCGTCTGTCCACCAATGCGGATACTTCCCTCCGTAGGCTCAAGAAGACCGAGCATGAGCTTCATGAGCGTTGTCTTGCCGCATCCTGATCCACCGATGAGCGCCAACGATTCCCCTGGCTTCACAACAAAACTGCAGTTGCGGAATATCCAGGGCTCACCGTTGCCATAGCGGAAGGAAAGATTCTCAACCTCCACGCCCATCTCACCGGGCAAGGCCGGGGCGATTCCCTCTCCGCTATCCTCGGGCTCGGACAGTACGATGTCCGACAGACGTTCACCATGCAGGCGCAGCATCCGGAACTCAACCCACTTGTCGACGAGATTGCCGACACGCTGCGAAAACTGCTCCCGGTATGCGAGGTAAGCGATCAGCATGCCGACGGTGAACACATTTGACATCGCAAGCAACGCACCGATCCAGATCACGGCGATCCGCTCAATGCCGAACACCAGCTGGTTGATGCTCGTAAAGCCCAGGCCCATCTGGGCCAACCTCAACTCTTCGTTGACGGTGTCAACCATCAGATTCTCGTGGGCAGCACGCCGCTGCGGCTCCTGACCCGCTACCTTCAGGCTCTGTATACCGCGGAGTGACTCGAGCAGATGCGTCTGCTGCCGGGCACCGACCATCAGCTGCTGCTCGGTCCGATTACGGAACTCACGGTAGGATAGAGATCGGGCACCCGCATAGACGGCCACGGCACACAGC
The DNA here is from genome assembly GCF_029837545.1 of Stenotrophomonas sp. GD04024. Classification (NCBI taxonomy): domain Bacteria; kingdom Pseudomonadati; phylum Pseudomonadota; class Gammaproteobacteria; order Lysobacterales; family Lysobacteraceae; genus Stenotrophomonas; species Stenotrophomonas sp. GD04024. Next base: position 3,753 of record NZ_JAOEDV010000043.1, read on the forward strand.
GTCACCATCGCCAGTTCCCATGAGTAGATGAGCATCAGCGCGAAGGTCATGATCGCCATGAGACCGTCAATGATGCCCTCCACGAAACTGGTGGTGATGACCGTCCTGATCTCACGGATGGAGCCAAGGCGTGAGGTGATGTCACCAAGGTGACGTTTCTCGAAGAATGCCAACGGCAGACGCATCAGGTGGGCGAAAATATTGTTCGTCCACTGCAATCCGAAATGCGTGGAAAGATAGACCACAGACCAGCCACGCAGCAGGTTGATTGCAACCTGCAGAAGCAGGGCGATGCCAAATCCAATCCCGAGGACGGTGAGCATGTCACGATCCGCCGAGACAAGTGCCTGATCCACCACCCATTGCAGCAGGAATGGCGCCAGCACGACGAAAACCTGCAACGCCAGCGACAGAATCAGAACCTGGGCCAACGAGCGCCACATGCCGCGCACCGCGCCAGTCAATTGCTGCAGGCTGATCGCCGGTGCGCGCTTCACGGGCTTGAGCTCGGCCGTCGGTGTCAGCTCCAGCACAACTCCGGTAAAGTGCTCCGATGCCTCGCGGTAGCTGAGTTTCCGCTCACCGACGGCGGGATCACAAATGACGATCCCTGATGCACGCACCGTTTTCAGAACCACGAAATGGTTCATGTCCCAGTGCAGTATGCACGGAGTCGTCAGCTTCCCCAGTTCTTCGAGTTCGACTCGAATCGCGCGCGCCGAAAATCCAATCTGCTGGGAGATCTGAACCAGCCGATCCAGACGCAGCCCTTTCAGCGAAAGATTAAACCGCTGGCGCAGCACGGCCAGCCCACCGTGCTGGCCATGGTGGTCAGCCACCATCGCCAATGCGGCCAACCCGCATTCGGCGCTTTCAGACTGCAGGATGACCTTCATGTGCGCAGCCGCTTGGATTGCCGGGAAAGGGGCATGACGGACGACACGATCACGTCAGCTGTCACTGTCGCGGTGCCCAGGGCGCTCAGGCTCCATCGGCGCATCTCCGGAAATCCGGAAGAGCGTCAGTCGTCCCTTGGTCACACCAGCATCGCCGCGCGCCTCGATGTCCGAGAACGAGACCAGGACAGACCCATCCGGCATTCGATGCGCGGAAGGAGCGAATGGATTGTAGGCAAGCCGTTCGGTCAGGAGCTGCTCGGGACCTGCCCTGCCCTGTACATCCACTGCGCGCCTGTACAGATCGAAACTGACGGGAAACCGCGCTGTGGCGCCCTTGTAGGAAGGGTAGACATAGTAGATGTCCACGCCGCCGTCCTGACGAGGCAGCGCGAACCCGTCGTGGACATCCGGCTTGTTCGGAGACTTTGCTGGCGAAAGCTCCACAGGGCCGGACCAGGTTCTGCAGTCGGGGCTGACGCTGTACAGCGTTGTCATGTAGCCACCTTCGGGCGCCTTCTGATAACTCATGAAGCAGCCATGCTGGCCCAGCGGCACCACGCGCGGATACGCCACGGGTGTCGATGCCGCCCCCTGAAACTCCGATGGTGATCGGGCATTGCGCATCGACATCCAGCGAGGACCGGTTCCCATTCCACGGAATGTCAGATAGAGATCGCCTTCTGCCTGCACCCATCGAGGTGCCTGGACCAGCTGGGTCAGTCCCGGGACATCCGGCAGCCGCTGTGGCGCCCCAAACCCCTGCGGCGTGGCCCGCGCGCGCCAAAGCGTGATATTGCTGAAATCAGCGTCACTGCCTGCAAAGTAGAGCCACGTATCGTTATCGATGTGAACGAGCACCGGAGCATCCTCCAGCACTGAACCAAACGACAGCGGCTCAGGCTGGTCCATGAGGCGACCATCAGAGGACCGGATCTGCATCAGCCGTGATGAGTCCATGTCGCCGCGGAGATACTGCGCATACACCACTTTGAATCCGCCGGCGGGCGCACTCAGTACCGCGATCTGCCGATCCACGCCGTTAGACACTGGAGACCGCCAGGTGCCCGCGGGGCCGACAGGCAGTTCCGTGGCCTTCGGAAGCACCATTGGCTTCGATGACACTGGATGTTGCGCAACCGGAGGCAGGCTTGGAGCAGCATCGGCCAAGGCGGGGGCGACGGCTGCATGGAACAGAAAGAAGACCGCGATCAGGCATCTAATTGGCATCTGAACACCAGATATTGCAGGCATACTTGCTCCCGCGGGTCACCGGTTGGCCCGCATGCAGCGCACCCGGATTGACGCTTCGCTGTTGTCGGCCACGGTTACGGAACATGAGTAGGGCGCCACGAAGAGGGCGCACACTCAGGTCGAAGGCAGGAAAGAGGGTTTCCCCGCCTTCGAACCCATCGTTGAGGTACGCAAGAAGTGTCCATGCGCGCGTGGACTGATCTGGCAGTCCTGCATCCAGGGGAACATCATAGTGTGGGGCGAACTTCTGTCCCATCTCATACCTGACGCACTGGATCGGCTCGAACAACGTGCTCGCACAGCCAAGCAGCTCCGCCGCGCGATCGGTGATGCGGGCACACAGGTCCCCCGAGCAGGCCGCCGATTCACTTGTGCGGCCGCTGGACATGACCTCACTCTGCAAGCTGCCATCCGCACTGACCATGCTCTTGCGGAACGCAGGTGACGCGCTGGCCATGAGTTCCTCGCATTCGTCCACCGTCATGAAATCCTGGATGAGTTGAATCTCAAGATCTGAAAGCAGCGCTGCGTCCCTACCTACGCGGCAAGGCCCACGGACAGCAGCCTCAAGGGTGAGAGCTACGCCTGTCCAGCGCTTGGAAAACGAACTCAGGCCGTCCAACTGCCATCCCAGGCGGCCGCTGTAGTAGACGATCGCATGATCGTCGATGCGGCTCACTACGACGAACTCCTGGCGTGTACCGGACCGCACTTGGGCCAGGGCGGGAAATCGCAGTTGTGCCAATCCGCCGAGGTCGGTGCGAACCGCGACACTGACGATGCCCAGATCACCAAGGATGCCTGCAGCTCGCTGCAGGGAGAAAGTTTCCGTGTACCTGCGGGGTGCGCCCAGCAGCGCGACGTCAGAAGACTGCACTGAGCACCCCGCGAGCCGAGCGGCAACGTCGATGATTGCCAGGTGCGGGCAATGGCCCTTCAGGATGGAATGCTCCAGCTGCATTGCGCTTCAGCTCCGTTCTCCGGAAAAGCGAGGCCGCGACGCCCACCTTGACGGCCAGGCATCGCAGCACTCGCCGTATTCAGTTACTCAAGGACCGGATGCGTGGTTCCGTTGTCACTGGCCGGCGTCGTCTTCACCGGCGGGAGCGTCGGAATTCCATCGCCATCGCCGCCGCCTACCTGCTCCATTTCTTCCTGGGAAAGAATGTGACCAAGCACGCGCGACTCCAGGTCCTTCTTGATATCTTCGTTCTTCATGCCATTTTCTCCTCGATTTTCGACAACAGGAGTGTTGTCGGTGGATCACGCCAGGCGCCTGACGCAATGGGTTGACGTCCCACCTGCCGGGGTCAGGACGTAATCACTGAAGTGCTCTCGATGAATTCCGAATAGGAGATCCGGCGATGCGCATGTCCCATGTCGTATCGCCACTGCAGCGACGGTGCACGGATGAACTCACAGAACATGTCCAGCATCGGCAATCCAGGGCACCACTGTTCGACGAAAAGGAACTGTCCGGCCTGATTGATCTCAAGGAAGATCCAGCGCCCATCGTCCGTAACGAGAAAATCGAACCCCGCCGCCACGAGGCCGAGCGCTTCCATCAGACGATGGCAGCGTTGCTGCAGGTCGAGCGGGACATCCACCACTTCGCAGGTGTCAATCGTGCCCTGGCTGCGCCGCCAGTCGAGACTGCCATCCGTCGGCTGCTCGATACGGATCGCAGCGCACTGGCGGCCGAAAAACTGCGCCCTGACTTCGAAAGCATATTCCACGCGGGCCTGATAGATGCCTGGGGCGGCGCGCAGCAGTGAATCCGCCGGGAGATCTGCTTCGCTGACCTTGGCGGTGTAGGTCGCGCGTCGAGCAGAATCGGACTTCCAGACATGGCCGCGTAGCGGCTTGTAAATGCACTCCGCGTGTTGGGCAAGGAAACCTCGGACATCCTCAGGTGAGCCGCTTATCAACGTGGCCGGAAGCTGGAAGCCAAGCTCGGCCGCGTGCTTCAGCTGATGGATCTTGTTTTCGGCCCGGACAAGGGCATCCAATGGATTCACTGCCGGGACAAGCTCCAGGGATCGATACAACCCCTCGCGCATCAGTTGCGATTCGCCTCGGGCGAACACCTCATCCTCTGGTTGAACGCCAGCGTTCTGCAGCGCCTCAAACGGGCGGCGATGCCACACTGCCGACAGCTGATCAAGGGCTACGGTTTCTCCGTCGATCGCGAGCGTGGCACCACTTTGCGCAGCCCCTACGCGGATGCTGAAGGCCGTTGTCTGGCAGAACCTGTCGCTCGCCAGATGAAACACGGTCGTTCCTTTGCGCCGCAAGCCCCAAACGACGGCCTTGGCGTGTGTATCGTGCGTTCCAGCATTGATGAGAACAGTCATGCTACTGATCGCCTCGTCGGTCCGAGAAATTTCCGTCCATCGAACCGGTTCGCTGCATGCGGCCCGTCTGCATCGACGTAATGCAAGAAGAGCTGGAGCCAGGTTCCCACTGGCAGGCATTCGCGCCAGTGGGGCAGCTCACGTCCGGAGAACAGGAGCCCATCACCTGGAGCCAGGTCGAACGCCTGCACACCCTCCTGGGTCTCAATCATGATCGGCCAGGGCGCCCGTGTACCTTCGCTGCCAACGGTCAAGGTCAGCGTGTATTCGCAGGATGTGCGGTCAGTGTGTCTGCGCAGCCTCGATTCAGGCGTGTAGAAGCGCAGGAACGAGTAAGTGGCATGCAGCCGCTTTCCTACACAGTCTTCCACCTCAGGCAACAGTTTGGCCAGCAGCACCTCGCCCATGGCGTCGGCATATCGCCCCAGCGATGCGGTTTCTGTTTCCAGCTCATAGTACTTCGGCATGCGCGCATAGCTCTTCGCATACTGGAAGTAGAGATCCATCACTTCTGCCGCCACCAGCTGCTCAAGCCGCGCAAAACGGTCAACTGCAAATTTCCGACGGATGGATGAAGCGTTCAATGGAGTTCCTCCGCTGTCGGCCTGCCAGGGGCGGCGGGCGCCTTTCCAGCCGCCGTGTACCCGGCAAGGAGCGAGCGCAGGCCAACGCTCAGCGGAAGGTCTGGATATGCGCTCACCCATGCGGACAGTCGCTTCAGGAACTGCTCGCCGCATCCCTGCTCGATGAGGTTGGCGGATTCGATCTCAAGCAACGCCGCACAGACATCCACGCCCGCACTGAAGCTTTCGCCGCTTGTTCTGTGGCGAATGATGCCGGTACCCAGCGCTTCGAGGAACGCACCGGGCCGATCACTGACGCAGAACAGATACACCAAATGCTCGGCACGTTCGCCCAGCATCCGACCCACCAGCGGCCGATCACTCCACCCAAGACGCTTGAATCCGAACACGTTCGTTCCGTAGATGCTGTGGAACATGCCAGCGATGCATACCGCCTCGTCGCATCCCCACTCCCGCAGAATGCGGCCCGTTCCTTCCAGATGATCCTTCAGCGTTCGCCCCGAGTGCGGCACCTGGTCAGCGCGCAGGAGTGACAGGTACTCCTGCAGCATCTGCAGGGAGGGCCGCTCCGGCATGTTGGCGACGGGCAAGGTCATTGTGCAAGCTGGGTCTTGAACACGACGGTGATGCGCAGCTCGGGACAGTCCCGGCTGGGTGAACGTGCAACGTGTGGCGTGGCGCCCCGGAACACCACCAGGCGCCCAGGTCGCGGGTAGACAGCATGGGTGATGTCACCCGTCTCCGGCACCACGAAAGCTGTCTCGCCCGACCAGTTGGGATGCCAGATTCCGTGGGCGTAGTAGACGACAGTGAAGTAATTTTCCTTGTCTGCATTGTCTGTATGAACATAGCCCTCCACGCCGTAGGTATGGGCATTGGCGTACACACGAAGGGGTTCATGGCCGGCCAGCACCGTCTGCGACAGGCACTCCCACAGCTCGTGGATCGGTCGTGCAGCTTCGTTTGCAGCAAGTTCGGCCAGGCACCCCTGACGGCTTTCCTTGTCGCCTCCGGCAAAATGCGCATGCCAGAAGCTGAAGCGGTCTTCAGACTTGACCGACTTCCATCCATACGCCCAGATGGGTTTACGGACCAGTCGCAGGATGTCGCGCCGAAGTTCGTCTGGTACCAGGTCATCGACAACATCGACATCGCCCAGATCCGGCACGCTCCCAAGCCTTTCCCGCTGCTCTAGTTCCATCGCTGCTTCCTCTGCGTGTCCGCCCGTTCGGTTTCAACGGCAGGACGGGTTGAGTGGAGGTGACCTTCTCTAGAAGATCCGTTTGCTTCGTGCGACCAGTGGCGCAAAGATCCATTCGGCCAAGCTGCTGCGCTCGCCAAGGATGTCAGCTTCAAGTGTCATGCCGGGCTTGAGTCGCTCGATGCGACCGTAAGCGTCCATCTCCTGACTGGAGAGTGCGACGGTGACCCTGTACATCGGTTCGCCTTGGATCGTCGAGCCGGGCATCAGCATTTCCAGCTCTGTCCCAGTAAGCGCGCTGCGGCTGACGCGCTGCACTGTTCCCTCATGGTGACCGAATTTCTGATAGGGGTACGCCTGGTAACGCAGCAGTACGCGATCGCCGGGATCAATGAAGCCGATGACACGACTGGGCACCAGCAGGCCAGCTTCCAGACGGCCGTCTTGCGGCAGGATACTCAGCAGAGGTTGGCCCATGGTCACCGACTGGCCCGGCTTCAGCACCTGCGTGACAACCGTTCCATCCACCGGCGCGGTAAGCACCAGCTCACCTCGTGCGAGCAGCTCGACGTGTTCCTGTTCAAGTTGGGCCAATGCGCCCCGCAGACCGGCTCTGGTGGCTTCACGCTTTTGCGGCAGCGAGCGCATGGCCTCCTGCAACTGCGCTATGAGTCGTTGTGTTGTGATTGCCTGGCGCTGCAGGGCCTGCACACTGGCATGCTGTTCAAGCGCCAGTGTCTGCTGCTGCTTGATCTGCAGTTCGCTTACGTAACTGCCTTCGCGCAGTCTCTCCAGCCGCGAGAGTGTCTCTTCGGCCAGTACGACCTGCCTGCTTCTTGTCTGGATTTCCTCCTTGAACTGCGCCAGCTCGCGTTGCGCCGCAGCCACCTGCGCAATGAGACCGTCACTTTGTGCATCGAGCTGGGATTGATCCGCAGCCTGCACATCCTTCAATCCCTGGACCCGCTCGCGGATGCGCTTCTCCAATGCGGCGGAGGTATCACCTTCGCCAACCGTTGCCCTTGGCACGGTGAGCACGGCAACCACCTGACCTGCACGCACATTCTCTCCCTCACTGACCTTGAGAAGAGAGACGACACCGCTTGCGGGTGCCATGACAGTGGACATGCCTTCGACAGGGACAAGCTGTCCCATGGCCCGGGCACGCTTTGTATAACTGCCAAGTGCAATGAAGAGAATGACGGAAACAGCTGAGCAGGCAGCGAAGGCGGTAAACAGCCAAAGCGGAATCGGCTGCACCATGTTGATGCGGCCCAGCCAACGATTTCCCTTCGCCTGCATCACTTCCCTGCGAAAAAGATGTCGTGACATCGGGGCATCCTTTCCCGTTGCGTTGGGCCTTTTTATCGATCATCGAGCGCATCACGTCAACACTTGAGTGAAGGCAATTGCGACATCGATAACCTCGTCACATTTCGCGTGTTCATGAAAATGATCCAATGCATTTACTCCTTCTGTGTGTGAATTTGCGGATTCCGCGTGTCCGCGCGATCACGTTCTCCACATCAAAAGTGCGCATTGCGCTGCGAGTATTTCGCAACAGCGCCCTGAACATCTGCAAGCAAGCAGGCGCGCCCGGCCGCCACCTCCAGCCACATGTCTGCCAAGGAATCCCCTCGAAACTTCAATTCGATGCTGCAGATCAACTGGATACTTCAACACTGGAAGCCCAGGATGTTGGCGCAACATTTCAATCAAGGACGACTGGCGTTGGCACTATCGAGCATCGCCTGATAAGGGCCAAGCGCCATCTGCGATCGACGCTTGTCCAGACCGTCAAGATCGGACGTAGGCTGCAGCACGTACACGCCGTTCTGAAGGGTCATCTGCGTGCCGTACAGTTGCGGCTCGCCTTCTGCCAGGGGAAACCCGGTCAGCCAGCATTGCATACTGGCGTCGCGACATGCCGCGTGACTCCATCAATGGTTTGGCCAGCTCCAACGCACGCCTCTGGAACGCTGGATCCTCATCCGCGTGCTGGACCAGGAGGAAGGCCCTAGAGACACCATCAATGCCCGCCATGTCCCGCGTCGGAAAGCCTACGCCTTCGAATACCTGCTTGATCCTTCGCAGGCCTTCTCGATCGGAGGCAGCGATCTCCTCCTTGAGCAGCTCGACCTTTGCTGAAACGCCCTTGCTGCGGGCAGCGCTCAGCGCTGCCCGCAAGGATTGATCGGGCTGGATCAGCTCACCGAGCAGCGTCCGGATGTCGGGCCAGGTGTACGTCGCCGGTGGCTGTGACAAGGTCACTTCGTAATCGATGCCGCCCGAGGCCAGGTCCTCCTCCAGGCTGGGCAGACCGTAGAAGTCACGGAAGAACAGCAGGGAGCCCAACGAGGCTACTGGCGGATCAACCGTAGCCACATCATCGAGCCGCTGCTGCAGGGTGCCGTACAGTTGGCTGGAATTGTGGGAAGCATGGATGCGATCCGCAAGCCATGCATAGATTGCAGGACGGATGTCATCGCCGACTTGCTGATCAAGAACGCGAAGCATGTACTTCTGGAATTCGCAATCCAGGCCAGAGCGCTCCAGCAGCTTGCCGGCCGCATCAATCAGGGCTGGCCCCGAGGTGCGATAGGTGGGCCAGCCCTGCTCGACCAGCACCGCCTTGAATGCATCCAGTTCATCGCGAAGCAGCATTCGGCCATCAGAGTTTCTCTGGAGCTCCAGCATCTGGTCGCGTGAGTGCTCACGCGCCAACCGCAGCGGTTCATTCCGCGCATCGCCGATCTTTACGCATCTGCTGTAACAGCGCCCTGAACACCTGCAAGCACGCGCGCCCGGTCGGCCACCCCAGCAACATGCAACACCCGAGTGTGCGGCAGCTCCAGCGTAGAGTGCTGGGCAATGGCGCAGAACGCCGACACCTCCGCCAGGGTGTCGCGATCATGCCAGGTGGTCATCACGAAGTCGGCGCACTCGACCTCCGGCGATGCCATGTCCACCGCATCATCCCAACCGCTGCACTCGATGCCCCAGGCCATCATGTAGCGGCAACCGCTGCGCACCAGCCAATCGCTCATCGGCGCCTGCCAGTCCGCCTCCACGGCGGCTTCGACAGCAACAATGGCCCGGCAAGGGGAGCAGGCCCGTTCGGGCGGTGTGGCGCCCGGCGGCAGCCACAGGTATTCAGCGGTGCCGTCCATGCCCACCCCATCCTCTGTTCGCATGCGGCGAGGATAGCTGCCGGCCAGCGGCCGGCACCGCCGCCGCGTCAGCCGCGCGGACCGCCCATCACCGGCAGGATCACTCCGCTGATGTAACTGGCACAGACCGGCGAAGCCAGGAACACATAGGCGGGCGACAGTTCTTCGGGCTGTGCGGGCCGGCCCATGTCACTGCCCTTGCCGAATTCGGCAACGTCCTCTGCCGCCTTGTCGGCCGGGTTCAACGGCGTCCACACCGGCCCCGGCGCCACGCAGTTGACCCGGATACCACGTGGCAGCAGCTGGCTGGCCAGCGCCTTGGTGAACGCATGGATCGCGCCCTTGGTGGCGGAGTAGTCGATCAGCGCCTTGCTGCCGAACAGGCCGGTTTCCGAACCCGTGTTGATGATGCTGGCACCCTCGCCCAGGTGCGGCAGCACCGCACGCGCCATCTGGATGTAACCGCCGATGTTGGTCTGCAGGGTTTCCTGCAGATGCGCGTCTTCCAGGTCTTCCAGCCGCTCGCAATGCAGCTGGAACGCGGCATTGTTGACCAGGATGTCGATGCCGCCGAAGGCCTTGGCCACCTGCTTCACCGCCTTGTTGCAGAATCGCGGATCACGCACGTCGCCGGCGATCACCACGCAGCGTCCGCCCTCGCGTTCCACGTGCTGGCGGGTGATCTCGGCATCTTCGGCTTCATCCAGATGCAGCACTGCAACGTCCGCACCCTCACGTGCGAACAGCACCGCCACCGCACGGCCGATACCGGAATCGCCACCGGTGATGATCGCGCGCAGGCCCTGCAGCTTGCCGCTGCCGGCATAGTCCGGCGCAAGGAAGCGTGGCGCCAGCTCAAGTTGGTGTTCATGCCCGGGCTTGGCCAGCTGCTGTGCGGGCATAACCTCAGGCTGCCTGCGTGTACCGGCCTGGGTGGCGGTCTTCTTCGTGGCCTTCTTCGCTGCGCGCGCGTCCTTGGCCTTCTCCTGGTCCTGCAGGCGCCGCTGCCGCGAGGCCACCCGCGCCGCACGCGGGTCGCTGGCGGCGGCCTTGCGGGTTGCGGTTTTCACCACGCGTGGGCGATCCGGGTCGGCGGTGGTCGTGGTTGCGGTGCTGCCTTTGCGCACCTTGGGCGAGGCTTTACGGCGGGCGGGGGTCTTCTTGATGGTGGCCATGCGGGTCTCCTCGGGAGGGAAAGGGGCTGCCGGCCAGCGGCCGGCACTACCGGGGGCGGCATCCGCCGCGGCTGCAGTGTCTCCATCGGCGCTGTCGGGGGCAGTGAGTGCACCGTGTCCATGGCGTGCACGGCATTCATTCCGCCACCACGCGTGCCATCGCACCCTGCACGCAACCACACGAGGACCGCACCTGTGAAGAACGCCTGCATGTACCCTGCCCTTGCCGCCGCCCTCAGCCTCGCCCTCGCCGCCTGCAGCAGCACGCCGATGGCGCAGGTACAGCCGATCGACGGGGTGATTTCCGGCCAGTGCCACAGTGACATGGTGCGCGGTGCGCTGGGCCTGGCCGCGTCGGACGCCACCGTTGCGCGTGCACGCGTGGACAGCGACAGCCTGCACGTGCGGGTGCTGCGTCACGACGGTCCGCGGGTACCGCCAGCCAGCGAAGGCGGTGACCGCCTGACCATCGAAAAGGGCCGCACCAACAACATCACCGCGATCTACTGCGGATAACAGCCGTCGAGCAAGCTCGACGCTACCGAGGGTTCAGGCGCTGCGGTTGGCCAACCGCCGCGCCCGGCGCAGCACCTTCAGCGTTGCCTGCTCCCACTGGCGCGGGCCGCGCAGGCCGGCCAGCGCAGCCAGTTCGCCGCGCTCCCAGCCGGCGAACACGCACGGATCGATATAGGCCTTGCGGCACACCGCCGGCGTATTGCCCAGCAGCGCCGCCACCTCGCACACCACCACCCGTTGTGCCTGGGCCAGCGCACGCTGGCTGGCCGGTTCCGGCAGCTCGGTGGTGGCGAACGCCTGCACCGCCGCCACGGTTCCGCCCCAGGTGCGGAAATCCTTGGCGGTGAAGTCCTCGCCCATCACCTCGCGCAGGTAGTCGTTCACTGCGCCGGAATCCACCGGCTGCAGCGCACCGTCGTCATCGCGGTACTGGAACAGCGCCTGCCCCGGCAGCTGCTGCAGGCGCCGCACCAACAGGCCCAGCCTGCGGTCGCCCACGGTCACCTCCTGCAGCTGCCCGGACTTGCCGCGGAAGCGCATGCGCACCCGCCCGCCACGCAGCAGCTCCAGATGGCGGTTGCGCAGTGTGGTCAGTCCGAACGAGCGGTTCTGTTGTGCGTAGGTTTCATTGCCGACCCGCACCAGGGTGTCGGCCAGCAGCGCGACCACCATCGCCAGCACTTTTTCCCTGGGGAAACCCGGCCGCTTGAGATCGCGCGACAACCGCCGCCTCAGCGAGGGGAGGGCCTCGCCAAAGGCGATGATGCGGTCGAACTTGCCGGCGTCGCGCTCCTTCGCCCAGTCGGCGTGGTAGCGGTACTGCTTGCGCCCACGCGCATCGCGACCGGTGGCCTGCAGGTGGCCGTTGGCATGTGCGCAGATCCATACCGCGGTGTAGGCCGGCGGGATGGCCAGCGCACGGATGCGTTGCAGGGTGGCGGCATCACGCAGCGCGTGGCCGTCGGCATCGCGGTAGCTGAAGCCCTTGCCGGCGCGGCGGCGGCTGATGCCGGGTTGGGTGTCATCGACATAGCGCAGGCCGGCGGCACGCGCGGCCCGTTGTTCCGGAGTGGAGGGAGTTGGCATGCACTGAGTGTCGCGGGTGCGGCGCGGTGATCCTGTCGATAACGCAAGACAAACACGTGAGGGTCGGTTCGCCGCTATGCTCGGGTCTTCACAACCCCTTCCGGAGTCATGATGTCGTTCCCGATTCGCACCCGTTCGCTCTCCGCCCTGTTGCTGCCGGCCGTGCTGGCCCTGACCGCCTGCCAGGCACCGGCGCTGGATGAACAGGATTCGGCCACCGCCCATGCCCAGCAGGCCGCCGAAGCCGCCAAGGCGCCGGCCGACGACGCAGGCAAGGCGACCGAGGCGCCGCCGGTCGGCACCTGCGACGCCAGCCAGGTGCAGAGCCTGGTCGGCCAGGCCTACACCGACGCGCTGGGCAAGCAGGCGCAGGAAGACGCCGGCGCCAGCCAGGTGCGCGTGCTCAAGCCCAACGACGTGGCCACGATGGAGTTCCTCGGCGACCGCCTCAACATCGAAGTGGACGACAAGGGCGCAGTCACCGGCACGCGCTGCGGCTGAGCCCGGCCCCGCGCCGGCACAGGCGTGCCGGCGCTTTCTGTTGCACCTGCAACCGTGTATTGCGGCGTTGCAGCAACCTGTGATCTAGTCGAGGCATCCGGTGGCCTCACGATGCGCTCCAGGGATTGGGCGGGCTTGAGTGTCCCCGTTCAATTCATTCCGCATCGAGGTAGAGATGGCCCCCCGCAACCGCCAAGGGCTTTACGACCCGCGCTCCGAGCGCGATGCCTGTGGATTTGGCATGGTCGCCCAGCTCGACGATCAACCTTCGCGCCTGTTGGTTGATACCGCCATCGCCGCGCTCTCGCGCATGACCCACCGTGGCGGTGTCGCCGCCGATGGCCTGACCGGCGATGGCTGCGGCCTGCTGCTGCGCCGCCCCGATGCTTTCCTGAAACTGCTGGCCAGCGAAGCCGGCATCGTCGTCGCCGCGCGCTTCGCCGCTGGCCTGGTGTTCCTGCCACATGATGCCGATGCTGCGCAGGCCTGCCGCACCCAGCTGCAGGCGCAGGTGGAGGCCGTGGGCTGCAAGGTGGCCGGCTGGCGTGAGGTGCCCACCGACGACAGCGTCTGTGGCCAGCTGGCGCGCGACACACTGCCGCGCATCGAACAGGTGTTCGTCGACGCCGGCATCGGCCAGGACGACGCCGGCTTCGCGCTGGCGCTGTTCCTGGCGCGCCGTCGCAGCGAACAGCAGCTGCGCGCGCATGCTGACTTCTACGTCACCACGCTCACCCCGGATGCGATCAGCTACAAGGGCATGGTGCTGCCGGACAAGCTCAGCCGCTTCTACCCGGACCTGCAGCGCCGCGAACTGGCCTCCAGCGCCATCGTGTTCCACCAGCGCTTCTCCACCAACACGCTGCCACGCTGGCCGCTGGCCCACCCGTTCCGCATGCTCGCCCACAACGGCGAGATCAACACCATCGAAGGCAACCGGCGCTGGGCGCAGGCACGCAGCAAGGTGTGGAAGACGCCGCGCTTCGATATCGGCGAATTCGATCCGGTGATCTCCATGCACGGTTCGGACTCGCAGAGCCTGGACAACATGCTGGAGTTGATGGTCGCCGGGGGCATGGAGCTGATCCAGGCGCTGCGCATCCTGGTCCCGCCGGCCACCCAGTCGCTGGAGTTCAAGGACCCGGACCTGGCGGCGTTCTACGAGTTCCACGGGCTCAACAGCGAACCCTGGGATGGCCCGGCCGGCATCGTCGCCTGCGACAGCCGCTACGCCGTGTGCACCCTCGACCGCAATGGCCTGCGCCCGGCGCGCTGGATGCTGACCGCCGACCGCCACTTCCTGGTCGCCTCCGAAGCCGGCGTGTGGGAAGTGCCCACCGAGCGCGTGGTGCGCAAGGGCAAGCTTGGCCCGGGCGAGATGATCGCCATCGACCTCAAGCGCGGCGACCTGCTCGACTCCGACGCGGTGGACCGCATCAACCGCGGCCGCGCGCCGTACAAGCAGTGGCTGCAGCAGGGCGTCACCTACCTGCAGACCGAACTGATCGACCCGTCACTGGTGGAAGAGCCCTTCGATGAAGGCACCCTGCGCAGCTACCACAAGCTGTACCAGCTCAGCAGCGAAGAAGTGGAGCAGGTGCTGCGGCCGCTGGCCGAGACCGAACAGGAAGCCACTGGCTCGATGGGCGACGACACGCCGATGGCGGTGCTGAGCCAGCGCAGCCGCCCGCTCTACGACTACTTCCGCCAGGCCTTCGCCCAGGTCACCAACCCGCCGATCGACCCGCTGCGCGAAGACTGCGCGATGTCCCTGTCCACCCAGCTCGGCAAGGAGACCAACATCTTCCATGCCGGCCCGGAGACGGTGAACCACGTCATCCTCAACTCGCCGGTACTCAGCCAGCGCAAGCTGCGCCAGCTGCTGAAGATGGACCAGTACGTGCAGGCCAACCGCCTGCTCGACCTGTCCTACAGCGAGGACGAAGGCCTGCGTGCCGGTATCGAGCGCATCTGTGCCGAAGCCGAACAGGCCGCGCGCGACGGCATGGTGATGCTGCTGCTGTCCGACCGCTACCCGGTGGCCGGGCGGCCGATGGTGCACGCCCTGCTGGCCACCAGCGCCATCCACCACCACCTCTCGCGGCTGGGCCTGCGCTGCGACGTGAATCTTATCGTCGAGACCGGCACCGCGCGCGACCCGCACCACATGGCCTGCCTGCTCGGCTTCGGCGCCACGGCGGTGTACCCGTACCTGGCCTACCAGACCCTGTTCGACCTCGGCCGCCGCGGCATCCTCAAGCTCAGCAAGGGCGGCGAGCAATCGCAGATCGGCCGCCGCTACCGCAAGGGCGTCTACAAGGGCCTGTCGAAGATCATCTCGAAGATGGGCATCTGCACCGTGGCCAGCTACCGTGGCGCGCAGCTGTTCGAGATCATCGGCCTGGAACCGGAGGTGGTCGACCTGTGCTTCCCCGATACCGCCTCGCGCATCGGTGGCGCCGGTTTCGCGCGCCTGGATGCCGACGCGCGCGAGCTGTGCGCGCAGGCCTGGGATGCGCAGCAGGACGTGGATGTCGGCGGCCTGCTGAAGTACGTGCACGGCGGCGAGTACCACATGTACAACCCGGACGTGGTGACCACCCTGCAGCGCGCGGCGCGCAGTGGCGACCCGCGTGCGTGGCAGCAGTACTGCGATGCCGTGCATGCACGGCCGCCGTCGGCACTGCGCGACCTGCTGGAACTGGTGCCGGCCGCCACGCCCACGCCGCTCGATGAAGTGGCACCGGCCAGCGCGCTGTTCCCGCGCTTCGATACCGCAGCGATCAGCCTGGGCGCGCTGTCGCCGGAAGCGCACGAGGCGCTGGCGATTGCCATGAACCGCCTCGGCGGCCGCAGCAATTCCGGCGAAGGTGGCGAAGACCCGGCCCGCTACGGCACGCCGCGGCGCAGCAAGATCAAGCAGGTGGCCTCGGGGCGCTTCGGCGTCACCGCCGAATACCTGGTCAACGCCGAGGTGCTGCAGATCAAGGTCGCGCAGGGTGCCAAGCCCGGCGAAGGCGGCCAGCTGCCCGGCCACAAGGTCAACGAACTGATCGCGCGCCTGCGCTATGCGCGCCCCGGCATCGGCCTGATCTCGCCGCCGCCGCACCACGACATCTATTCGATCGAAGACCTGGCGCAGCTGATCTACGACCTCAAGCAGGTCAACCCGACCGCGCTGGTGTCGGTGAAGCTGGTCAGCCATGCCGGCGTGGGTACGATCGCGGCCGGCGTGGTCAAGGCCGGCGCGGACCTGATCACCATCTCCGGCCATGACGGCGGCACCGGCGCCTCGCCGGTCAGCTCGATCCGCTATGCCGGCGTGCCGTGGGAACTGGGCGTGGCCGAAGCGCACCAGGCGCTGCTGGCCAACGACCTGCGCGGGCGCACCCTGCTGCAGACCGATGGTGGCCTGAAAACCGGCCTGGACGTGGTCAAGGCCGCGCTGCTGGGTGCGGACAGCTTCGGCTTCGGCACCGCGCCGATGATCGTGCTGGGCTGCAAGTACCTGCGCATCTGCCACCTCAACAACTGCGCCACCGGCGTGGCCACCCAGGACGAGCGCCTGCGCGCGAACCATTTCACCGGCCAGCCCGAGCGCGTGGAGAACTTCTTCCGCCTGCTGGCCGAGGAAGTGCGTGGCTGGCTGTCGTACCTGGGTGCGCGTTCGCTGGAGGAAATCGTCGGCCGCACCGACCTGCTGCGGCAGATCGAGGCCGCGCCGCGCGATGGCGTGCGCGTGGACCTGTCGCGCCTGCTGGCCGATGCCCGTTACGAAGGCAGCCACTGCGCCGCGCAGCGCCTGTACGAATCGCCGGACAGCCTGGCCACGCAGATGGATGGCCTGCTGGCCCCGGCCATCGAGCACAAGCGCGGTGGCGAACACCGCTTCCTGATCCACAACACCGACCGCAGCATCGGCACCCGCCTGGCCGGTGCGGTGGCCCGCGCGCATGGCAACCAGGGCATGGCCGAAGCACCGCTGGAGCTGCGCTTCCGTGGCAGTGCCGGGCAGAGCTTCGGCGCCTTCAATGTCGGCGGCCTGCATCTGGAAGTAGAGGGCGAGGCCAACGACTACGTCGGCAAGGGCATGGCCGGGGGCCGCCTGGTAGTGCGGCCGCCGCGTGGCGCGCGCTTCGAGGCACGCAGCACCGCCATCATCGGCAACACCTGCCTGTACGGCGCCACCGGAGGCGAACTGTTCGCGGCTGGTCGTGCCGGCGAGCGCTTCGCGGTGCGCAATTCCGGCGCGCTGGCGGTGGTGGAAGGTGCCGGTGACCACTGCTGCGAATACATGACCGACGGCGTGGTGCTGGTGTTGGGCAAGGTCGGCCTGAACTTCGGCGCCGGCTTCACCGGTGGCCTGGCCTATGTGCTGGACGTGGACCGCGATTTCGTCGATCGCTACAACCACGAGCTGATCGACATCCACCGCGTGTCGGCCGAGGGCTTCGAGAACTACCGCCAGCACCTGCATCGCCTGATCGGCCGCCACCGCGAGCTGACCGGCAGCATCTGGGCGCAGCAGATCCTCGACGAGTTCCGCGATTACATCGGCAAGTTCTGGCTGGTCAAACCCAAGGCCGCCAGCATCGAGTCGCTGACTGAAACCCTGCGCCGCGCCGCGTGATTTTGCCCGGTAGTGCCGGCCGCTGGCCGGCAACGTCCCCCCTCGCATTCCAGAGCCCGCCATGAGCCGCAAGCACGCCTTCCAGTTCCTCGACCTACCCCGCACCATGCCGCAGCGCATCCCGGTCGAACTGCGCACCTCCGGCGACTGGGGTGAGCTGTACGGCAAGTTCGGCAAGGAAGACGCCCAGTACCAGGCCGGACGCTGCCTGGACTGCGGCAACCCGTACTGCAGCTGGAAGTGCCCCGTGCACAACGCCATCCCGCAGTGGCTGCAGCTGGTGCAGGAGAACCGCATCCACGAAGCGGCCACGCTGTGCCACAGCACCAACCCGCTGCCGGAAGTGTGCGGCCGCGTCTGCCCGCAGGACCGCCTGTGCGAAGGCAGCTGCACGCTGGAGGAATTCGGCGCGGTGACCATCGGCGCGGTGGAGAAGTACATCGTCGATACCGCCCTGGCCAGCGGCTGGCGCCCCGACCTGGGCGCGGTGCAGCCCACCGGCCAGAGTGTTGCGGTGATCGGTGCCGGCCCGGCCGGCCTGGCCTGTGCCGACCGCCTGGCGCGCGCCGGCATCACCGCCGTGGTCTACGACCGCTACGAACAGATCGGCGGCCTGCTGCAGTTCGGCATTCCCAGCTTCAAGCTGGACAAGGAGGTGGTCCACCGCCGCCGCGAAGTACTGGAGGGCATGGGCGTGCAGTTCCGCCTGGGCGTGGAGATCGGCCGCGATGTCAGTGTGCAGCAGCTGCTGGACAGCCACGATGCGGTGTTCGTCGGCACCGGGGCCTACCGCTACACCGATGGCGGCCTGGACGGCCAGGACCTGAAGGGCGTGCTGCCGGCGCTGCCGTTCCTGGTGCAGAACAGCCGCATCGTCGGCGGCGATGATCCGAAGGGCCGGCCGATTGCCGGCTGGGAGGACACCATCGCCCTGCCCGATCTGAACGGCAAGCGCGTGGTGGTGCTCGGCGGCGGCGATACCGGCATGGACTGCGTGCGCAGCGCGGTGCGGCTGGGCGCGGCCAAGGTCACCTGCGCCTACCGCCGCGACGAGGCCAACATGCCCGGCAGCGCGCGCGAAGTGGCCAACGCGCGCGAGGAGGGCGTGCGCTTCCTGTTCAACCGCCAGCCGCTGTCGATCGAAGCCGGCGCCGATGACGAGGTGATCGGCGTGACCGTGGTCGAGACCCGGCTGGGCGAGCCCGATGCCAACGGCCGCCAGAACGCCGTGCCGATCGAGGGCAGCGAATCGCTGCTGGAAGCGGACGTGGTGATCATCGCGTTCGGTTTCTCGCCGACGCTGCCGGCGTGGTTGTCCGAGCACGGCGTGGAAGGCCGGTCGAACGGCCGCATCGTGGCCGGTGGCAAGGACCGCCTGCCGTTCCAGACCGCGCATCCACGCCTGTTCGCCGGCGGCGATGCGGTGCGTGGCGCCGACCTGGTGGTGACCGCCGTGGCCGAAGGCCGCGACGCTGCCGCCAGCATCGTGCGCCTACTGGCGGGCTGAGTCCGGTACCAGCAGTACGGCCAGCAGCGCGTGCAGCGACGGCGCTTCCACCGGCTTGGCCAGGAAATGCTCGATGCCGGCGTCGCGGCAGGCCTCGCGTGTCCTGTCCAGCACGCTGGCGGTGAGCGCGATGATCGGAACCCGCGCACGGGCTGCACAGGCATCGGCGCGGATCGCGCGCGCCAGCGTGAATCCGTCCATGTCAGGCATGTGGCAGTCGGTGATCACCAGATCGAACGGCCACGCCTGCCAGGCCTCGAGGGCCCTGCGACCATCCGTGCAGGCATGCACATGCAGCCCCAGGCCGCGCAGGCGCTGCTCCAGCAGGTGCAGGTTGGTGGGATGGTCTTCGGCGACCAGCACCCAGGCGGGCGGCAGCGCCGGCACCGCTGCGGCCGGCGGCGGTGATGCCTCCGCAGGCTGCTCGCAGGCCGCCAGGTCCAGCTCCATCCACACCGTCGTGCCCTCGCCGGGCCTGCTGCGCAGCTGCAGTTCGGCGCCCATCGACGCCGCCAGTTCGCGGCAGATCGCCAGGCCCAGGCCACTTCCGCCGAAGCGGCGCGTCGTCGACGTCTCGGCCTGGGTGTAGGCGGCGAACACCGCCTGCTGCCGTTCCGGACTGATGCCCACACCACTGTCGCTCACCTGCAGGCGCAGCCGCTGGCCACCCTCCAACTGCTGCAGCACCCGCACCTGCAGGTCCACGCTCCCGTGCTCGGTGAACTTCAGTGCGTTGCCGGCAAGATTGAACAGGATCTGGCGCAGGCGCAGGCCATCAGCAAGCAACCCGGCCTGCAACGCCGGATCGAGCTCGATCCGGAGATGCAGGCCCCGGCTGGCCGCAACAGGCATCAGCAGCTGCTGCACTGCCCGCAGCATCGCCGCCAGATCGGTCGGCCGCAGCTGCAATGGCGCAGGCTGCAGGCGCTGGCTGTGCAGCACATCGTCGAGGATCTGCCGCAGCATCCTCGCCGCATCGCCCACCGTGGCAAGCACCTGCTGCTGGCGCGCATCCAGGTCGCTGTCGGCCAACCGTTCCAGCATCCCCAGCAGGGTGCTCATCGGCGTACGGATCTCGTGGCTCATCGTCGCCAGGAAGTGGGTCTTGGCCAACGCCACCTGCTCGGCCTCGCCTCTGGCCTGTGCCAGCGCAAGGGTGCGCGACTGCACTTCGCTGACATCCATCCAGTAACCACTCCACTCGACGACGCCGCCACCACGCGGCAGCGGTCGTCCATGCGAATGCACCCAACGCCAGCCCTGCGGCGACTGCGTCCGGAAGATGACATCGATCGGCTCGCGCGCCAGCGCGGCCGCATCGACCGCTTCTGTGAGCCGCGCATGATCGTCGGGGTGGACCGCGGCCAGCAGACGCCGATGATCGATCAGCGCGGTCTCGACGCTGATCCCGAACAGCGCATGTACATCCCCTGCGATCTGCGGAATGCTGTAGTGGCCTTCTGCCGAGCGACGCGCCTGGAACACCACCGCCGGCAGATTCGAGGTCACCTCCTGCAGCCGCTGGGCGGCCACGCGGCGTCGCTCGCTTTCGCGGTGCACGCGCCAATAGCCGAACGCGTACACCAGCGCGAGCGCCAGCAGGATCAGCGAGGCCGGCACCAGCCAGTGCAGTGCTGAAAGTGACGACTGGCTTCGCGGCACCGCCGGCAACCAGGCCGCACGCATTGCCTGGCGTCGCGCGCCACTCAAACTGGACACGGCCTGCTCGAACTCATCGATGACGCCCGCACAGTCGGGTGCCGTGGCCAGCACCAGCGCATCGTCGAAGCCGGCCGGTGCAGCGATGACCAGTGGATCTCCCCGGTAGCGCCGCAGGGCGGCCTCGACCTCACCGAGATTGGCGATCACCGCATCGACCAGGCCGGTGCCCAGCAGCGAGAGCGCGTCATCGAGCGGTGCCGGGGGAAGCAGCTGTGCGCCGGGTGCCTGTTCGGCCAGCAGCGCGGCCAACGGCTCGGGGTCCGGGCTGGCCACGGTGCGCCCGCGCAGCGCCGCCATTCCCAGCACCGGCGGCGCATCCCGGCGCCGTACGATCACCTGCGGCAGCTGCAGGAAGGGGGCACTGGCCACCCAGCCCGGGGGCAGCTGCGAACGTGGCCAGCCCAGCAGGGCCTGGATGTTGCCGGGCACCCTGCCCTCGACCACCGCGACGGCCGGCAGCGGCTGCGGCAGCAACGGGCGCTGTGCAGCCAGCAATGCCAGGTAGTCCGCGCCGGGTCCGCTCGCCTGTCCATGCACATTGGCGGACAACGGCGCGCGGTCGGATGGCCAGGCGATACGCAGCGGCGAGCCGCAACGTGCGGCAGAGGCAGTGGCAGTGGCTGGCAGCAGCAGGCATGCCATGACGGCAGCGGCGGGAAACCCAACGACGTTCACGGCAGGCATCCTCATTCGCCGGCGGGAGAAACGGCCGCACAGCGGTTCCGCTGCCTGCCACGCTAGCGGCGTGTCAGCAGGCGGCAATGAAGAAAGTTGCAAAAGCATCCGGCAGGGCGAATGCCGACATACACTGCCGCTTTCACCCGTACCTGCGGAGCTTTCGATGCGCATCGGCCTGGCTGCCAACCGTCTCCACCACCACGACGCGCGGGCGGCCCTGTTCCGCTGGTTGCGTGCCAGTGAGTCCGGACTGCGTGAACTCGGCGTATCGCTGCACGCGGTCGGCCGCACCCATGACGCGATCGGGCGGCAGGGATTCCTGGCCGGGTACGACGGCCTGCACCGCTATCCCTACGGACGCGAAGGCGGCCTGATGAAGCTGGTGGCCGAGGTGGTCGGCATGGGCCCGGAGCGGACGCTGGATGGTGCGATCTATCTGATCGACCCGGTCGATCCGTCGTCCGTGTTTCCGGAAGCCACTGCACTGAAGCGACAGTGCGTGATCCACGGCAAGCCGTTCATTTCGACCGTGGCCACTGCGCGCGACTGGGTGGAGGTGGAGCGTATCCATGCGGGCCTGGATGCAGACGCCGGCGCCGATGACCTGCACGGCTTCGAAGGGCATACGTTGGCGCTGATCGCCCACGATGCGATGAAGCCGGCGATGCTGGCCTTCGCCGACGAGCACTTCGCGGTACTGGCGCGATTCGGCGAACGCGTGGCGACGGGCACCACCGGGCAGCGCTTGAATGAACTGGCCTGGAGCCGCGGCTGGCCCAGTGACACGCCCTGGGTGACGCGCTACCAGAGCGGCCCGATGGGCGGCGATGCGCAGATTGCCGACCGCGTACTGGAAGGCCGCTGCCAGCGCGCGATCTTCTTCGAGGACCCGCATGTGGCGCGCCAGCACGAGGCGGACATCCAGCTGCTGGAGCGGGCGGTGACCACGGTGACCGACCAGGCGGTGTGCATTACCGCGCCGCGGGTGGCGGCACGCTGGGCGACGGCGGCGGCGCTCCGGGCGGGGTGATGGAGGTTTCGGCCAACGGCTGAGCCCCTCGTGGCTGGCGGTATCTGAAGGCAAAGCCGTGCTTGGCCGGGCGGGTGAGCCATGCAGGGGACGCTGCAAGTACGTCCCTGTAAGCTCGATGGCGCCATCCATGGCGCCAACGCCCCTGCATGGCTCACCCGCCCGGCCTCAGACAGTTTCCGTGAGCCGGTCGCGCGCTCTTCTGTAGAGCCGGGCCATGCTCGGCTGCTCTTCAACGTGATGACTGGAACCCCGCGCTGCGCGCGTTGGCCGAGCATCGGCCCGGCTCTACAACAGCTGGCGTAGCATGGCCTTCAGTCTGCGCCCTTCCAGTTGGAAGTAGTCGCGCTGTTCGCGCCAGGCGGGGAAGCGTTGTTCCACTTCATGCCAGAACGCCGGTGAGTGGTTCGGCTGGATCAGGTGGCAGAGTTCGTGCACCAGCACGTACTCGAACGCTTCCGGGCGCCCCAGCACCAGCGCAAGGTCCAGCGCCATGCTGCCGTCGGGGGCCAGCGAGCCCCATTGCGAGGACATCACCTTCAGCCGCAGGCGGCTGGGTGCGCGTGGCAGGGAGGGCAGGTACTTCGGCAGCCAGCGGCCGACGTCGGCACGGGTCTGGGCTTCGTAGAACTCGCGCAGCAGGCGGCGCAGGGTGGCATCGCCGCCACGGCTCGGCCATTGCACGCAGGCGCCGTGCTCGTCGATCTCCAGGCGCGCATAGCGACCTTCCTGCCAGCGCAGCGGCAACAGTTCGCCGCGCAACGGCAGCACACCGTCTTCGCCCGGCTGCAGCGGTGCCGGCAGGCCGTGGCCCTGGTACTGGCGCAGCTGCAGCGCCAACCAGTCGCGGTGCTGTTCCAGGAACCGCTCGCCCATCACCAGGCTGGCGCGCGGCGGCAGGGTCAAGCGTGCGCCACGCTCGTCCACGCTCAGCTTGATCCGGCGTGCGCGCGGATCGCGCACGCGCAGCACCTCGATCTCTGCATCCTCCAGGCGCAGGCGGACGGTGTCACGCTGCACGGTGGCGGGCGGAGCGGGTGAGATCAGGCGGCGCAACAGGCGGCTCATGGCGCCAGCATAGCGCCGCTTCGGGCCGCTGGATGACCGGCGGCCCACGCAGTGCCTGTTCAGTCAGCCTTGCTGAGCTTGAAGGCTTCTTCCAGCAACAGGAACAGGCGGCGGATCTCGGCGCTCTGCAGGGCGAAGCGGGCGTCGAACTCGGCGCGGCGGCCGTCTTCGTCGGCGTGCTCCAGCTGGTCCAGGGCACCGTCGAGGAACTTCAGCTTGCGCACGATCAGGTCGTCGCCGATCACGAACGACAGGTTGTCTTCGAAGATCAGCGCCAGCTTGGTCACCTGCTTGCCGGCGTCCAGGTGCTTGTCGATCTCGTCGCAGCGCAGTTCCTGGTGCTGGCACTTGACCACCGCACCGCCCTCCACCGGGTCCTTCATCTCGCACTCTTCGCCCAGGCTCAGCCCGGTCGGCAGCGGCTCGCCGGCAATCCAGCCGGTCAGGATCGAGCGCGGCGCGACTTCGGCGTTCAGCGGCATCGCCGGGAAGCTGCCGAGCAGGCCGCGGATGTCGGACATGAAGTATTCGCCGGTCTTGCGGCTGGAGGTATCCACCGCGACATAACCGTGCTGCAGGTCGATGAAGGCGTCATTGCGCGAGGACTTCACGAAGGCGCGCGGCAGCAGTTCATGCAGCAGGTCGTCCTTCATGCGCTTGCGCTCGCGGCCGCCCGGGCGACGGCCCTCCTTCTCCTCGATCTCCTCCAGCTTGCGCTCGAGCAGGTCGTTGACCACCGCCGCCGGCAGGATCTTGTCCTCACCGCCCACGGTCAGCCACAGATGTTCGGCGATGCGGTGGGAGAGCAGTTCCTTCTCCTCGCGGCCGAACGGCGAGATGAAGCCGCGCGAATTCATTTCCAGCGCGCCGACCGGCTTCAGCAGGGCGTGCGGCAGCAGGGTGTCGACTTCGGAAAAATCGGTGGTGGTCGGGAAACGGAAGAACGTCAGGTTGCGAAAGAACATGGAATTCCGGATGGCAAAGAGGAAGGGCGACCGACCTTAAACGGTGGGCGTCTCGGGATCTGCGTCGGCGTCGGCCGGGGAGCCGGCCAGCCAGGCATGGGCGTCGGGCAGCGGCGCGTCGTCGCGACGGCCCAGCGCCATGAAGTCGAACAGGGTGGTATCGGCCAGCTGCGAGGGCCGCACTTCGCCCATGGCACGCGCGATCTGCTCGATGCGGCCCGGGTGGTCCTTCTCCCACTGCCTGAGCATCAGGCCGACCTGGCGGCGCTGCAGGTTCTCCTGGCTGCCGCACAGGTTGCAGGGAATGATCGGGAACTGGCGTGCCTGCGCGTACTCGACGATGTCGCTCTCGCGCACGTACGCCAGCGGCCGGATCACCACGTGCCTGCCGTCGTCGCTGCGCAGCTTCGGCGGCATGCCCGACAGCTTGGCGTGGTGGAACAGGTTCATGAAGAACGTGGCCACCATGTCGTCGCGGTGATGGCCCAGCGCGATCTTGGTGAAACCGTGGGTCTCGGCGTAGTTGTACAGCGCGCCACGACGCAGGCGCGAGCACAGCGAACACATGGTCCTGCCTTCCGGAATGACCCGGCTGACCACCGAATAGGTGTCCTGCTCGATGATGTGGTACGGCACGCCCAGCCCGGCCAGGTACTCCGGCAGCACGTGCTCGGGGAAGTCCGGCTGCTTCTGGTCCAGGTTCACCGCCACCAGCTCGAACGGCACCGGCGCCTTCTTCTGCAGCTGCAGCAGTACGTCCAGCAGGGTGTAGCTGTCCTTGCCGCCGGACAGGCAGACCATGACCTTGTCGCCGGCCTCGATCATGCCGAAGTCGGCAATCGCCTCGCCCACCTGGCGGCGCAGGCGCTTGGCCAGCTTGTGCTGCTCGCGCTCGGCCACGCGCGGATCGCGGGCGGCGCGGGGCGGGGGATCGGGAAGGGAGATCACGGCACTCATGGCTCCATTCTAACGGCTCGGAGCCGCCGCGGCCGGACCGTGGGGCTCCCCTCTCCCGGCAGTCATCATCGCTGTGTATGCTCGGAGGCTGTGGACACCTACAGCCCCGCCGAGATCGTCGAGCACCTCGCCGCCCTGCGCGCCGAGCACCGCCTGCTGGATGAACAGATCACCCGCATGGCCGCCAACGGCGAGGACGAGCTGGAGTCCAAGCGCCTGAAGCGTCGCAAGCTGCAGCTGAAGGACTGCATCGCCAGGCTGGAAAGCCTGCAGATTCCCGACGAACCGGCCTGACGCCGGGCTCGGGTGGGGGCCAACCCTGGTTGGCCTGCTGCTCTGGTGGGTGCCAACCTTGGTTGGCCTGCTGCTCTGGTGGGTGCCAACCTTGGTTGGCCTGCTGCTCTGGTGGGTGCCAACCTTGGTTGGCACGACTGGAATGTGTGTGGACCAAGGTCCACACCCACCACAAGGATTCAGTTCAATCCTGCGGCGCAGCCTCGTCCGGGCGTGCCGCTTCCGGGCTGACCCGCTCGATGGTGTGGCGCAGCTCACGGCCCAGGATGAACTTGGCATCCTTGGCCCAGGCATCCAGGCGTTCGTCGAACAGCAGCTTGCTGTTCTCGTCCGGCCACACCAGGCGCAGTTCGCGCAGCTTCTGGATGAAGCCGCGGAACAGGGACTTGTCGAAGAACTCCGGTGCCGCCGGTGCATACAGCAGGCTCAGCCGCTGCGCCGCCTGCTGGCACAGGCTTTCCAGCTCGGCCGCGCCAAGGACGCCGGGGCCGTTCTTCACCAGCACCGAAATGGCGATGTAGTAGCGCTCGAACGCCTGCTGCAGCGAATGGCCGATCGCACGCAGGCGGAACACCTCGTCGGTCTGCCCGGTGTTGCGCGCCAGGATGCCGCCGTCGTCATCGTTGACGTTCTGCAGCAGGCCTTCGCGCACGAACACATCGATGGTCCGGTCGATACGCTGGGCGAACTCGTCCTCGCTCCACGGCAGGAACAGCTCGGCCTGCAGGAACGGGTACACCGTGCGGCCCAGCTGGACCAGCCCGGTACGGCTCATGCGGCGGTTGTTCTGGAAGCAGCAGGCCACCCACGAGGAGGCGGTGAACAGGTGCACCACGTTGTTGCGGAAGTAGCTCAGCAGCACCGCGGTATCGCCGCTGACGCTGAGCACGTCGCCCAGCGGGTGCTTGATACGGGTGAGGACGTTGATTTCCTCGGCATGGGCGATGATCCGCTCCGGCGAGTGCGGAGTCACCGTCACCCGGTCCGAATACGGCATCTCGACCAGCAGCGTCTTGCACAGCTCGATCTGCGCGATCAGGTCGGCCTCGCCCATTGCATGCTTGGGCGTGGACAGCAGGGCCAGCGCCAGCAGGTTGATCGGGTTGACGTCGGCGGCACCGTTGATGCGCACCTGGATGCGCTCGGCCAGCGTGTCCACCGTGGTCGACAGCCAGGCCGGCTTCTCGTCCTCGGACACCGCCTCGCCTTTCCACTCCGGCGCCTTCTCGGCCAGCACTTCGTTCAGCGCGATCGGCTCGCCGAAGTTCACCACCACCTGACCATAGTTCTGCTTGAGCACCTTGGGGATGCCCCACAGCAGCGACCAGATCGATTCCTTTTCCTTCGGCCGGCCGGACAGTTCGTCCAGGTAGCTGCCGCCTTCCATCAGTTTCTCGTAGCCGATGTAGATGGGCTGGAACAGCACCGGCTTGCGCGGCTGGCGCAGGAACGCGCGCAGCGTCATCGAGATCATGCCGCCCTTGGGCTGCAGCAGGCGCCCGGTACGCGAGCGGCCGCCTTCGACGAAGTACTCCAGCGAGTAGCCACCGGCCACCAGCTGCGCGACGTATTCGCTGAGCACCGCCGAGTACAGCGCGTTGCCACGGATCGAGCGGCGGATGAAGAACGCGCCCCCCTTGCGCAGCAGGGTGCCGACCACGGGCAGGTTCAGGTTGATGCCGGCCACGATGTGCGGCGGCACGATGCCACGGTCGTACAGCAGGTAGGACAGCAGCAGGTAGTCCATGTGGCTGCGGTGGCTGGGCACGTACACCACTTCGTGGCCCGGCGCGGCCGCCTTGAACTTGTCCAGGTGATGCACCAGCACGCCGGCGTAGATGCGGTTCCACACGTGGCTGAGCATGAAGCTGGCCGAACGCACCACCGGGCTGGAATAGTCCGCAGCGATTTCCCAGGCGTAGGCGTGCGCCTTCTTCCAGGCATCGGCCGGCTTCGAATTGTCGCGCTTGGCCTGTGCGGCGATCGCTTCGCGCACCGGTTCGGCCGCCAGCACCTGGTCGACCAGCAGGCGCCGGGTCGACAGGTCGGGGCCGATCACCGATTCACGGATGCGGCGGAAATGGGTGCGCAGCACGCGCTGCAGCTTGCGCACCGTGCGCTCCGGCTCCAGGCCTTCGTCCACGGTGCTGCGCAGCGAGATCGGCGGGGCAAAGCGGACGATGGTGCTGCGGCCGTTGAGCAGCACCGCCAACAGGCGGCGGAAGCGGCCGACCAGTGCCCAGTTTTCCGAGAACAGCACGGCGAACCAGCCGCTCTGCTTGTCCGGCGCGCGGCCGACGAAGATCGACACCGGCACCAGGTGCACGTCCAGGTCATCGCGCACGCGATGTGCCTGCAGCACCTTGGCCAGCGAATCGGAGTGGGTCTTGGCGCCACGCTGCTCGGGGATCAGCGAATTGCTGGAGCTGCGTCGCGACAGCGCCAGGTAGGCGCGCTTGCGGCCGGTCGGGTCACCGGCCAGCGGCACCAGCGGCGACGGCAGCCCGGCCTGGCGGCAGGCCTTGTCCAGGATCAGCGCATTCGACAGGCCGTAGTCTTCCAGCACATACATGACCGGGCGGCCATCGTTGTACTGGCCGGGGTCTTCCGGTTCGATCTTCAGCGACAGCCACGGCTCGACCAGGCGACCGAGCAGGCGCGCCCACAGCGGGCGGCGGCCGGCCGAACGCGCGTGCGCGGGCGGCGGTACCGGGTTCGGGCCGGTACCGGTCGAGGGGGACGCCGGCACCGTATCGGCGGGCGTCGACGGGGATTCTTCGCCGGGGAACGGCAGCGGGTTCTGTTTCGACATCGGCGCCATTATGGCTTAGGCGGTGGCGTTGCCGCTTCCCCGCCCTCGGCGGGGACTTCGGCCGGGGCCGGCGCCGCGTCGGCACGGGCCGCGTCGGCCTTGCGCAGCAGCGCGTCGGTGTCGGCCAGGGTGCGGGTCAGGTACCAATGGCCCTCGCGCCGGCTCAGCGGCAGCTGCAGGCTCATCTCGCGGCCCGCCAGGTCGTAGTGCAGGCGCACCAGCGCGTTGTCACCTTCCACCGACAGCAGTTCGCCACGCACACTGCGCAGGGCTTCGTCCACGCCCAGCCCGTAGCTGCCCAGCACGGCCTTGAGGGTATGGATGAACGGTGCCAGCTGCTGCAGGCTGCCTTCCATGCCCGCGGCCTGCAGGCCGGCCTCGTCATCGAAGCCAACCTTGCCGGCCGCACCGACCAGCGCGGCGATGGTGCTGCGCGCACGGGCGCGGTCGCTGATCGGTGCACCCTGTGCCCAGACCGCCAGGGTCTCGACCAGGGCGATGTAGTGCGCCTGCTGACCGGGGGTGTAGCCCTTCTGGTGGCGCAGGTACTGCACGCCGAAGTTGCCCATCGACTGTGCGGCCTGGCGCACCGCACCGGCCTGGCCGGCCAGCTGGCGGTCGAAGCTGCGCTGCAGTTCGGTGCTGGCATTGGGCTTGCGCAGGGCGGCCAGCATCGGCAGCAGCTGGTCACCCAACGGCAGCTCGGTCAGCGGCCACTGGCTGTGGCCCTCGGTCCAGGCCTGCTGCAGGCGCTGGTACTGGCTGGGCGGCACCGACAGCCTGGCGTAACCGACCAGATCGTCTTCGGCCAGCCGCAACGCCATCGCCTGCACCGCAGCCACCGGCTCGGCCGCCGGCTTGGCCGGGGCGTTGCCAGACTCGCGGCACGCCGCCACGGCCAGCAGCAGCATGGCCGCCAGCCCCCATCCACGCGCAGACCTTCCTCGCACCGCCACGCTCATGCATTCGGACTCCCCGGACCGGTCCGCATCTTGCGGCCTGCGACGTGACAGCGGCAAGCCGGGACGTCACGGTTTCCGCCAACGGCGATACAAGTGATTGAAAACCATAAAAAAAGAGCCGGGATCACGGGGATCACAGGCTCTTCAAGCCGGCACGGGGCCGGAGGACAGTGTTGTGGCACATGTCCGGTCCAGGGACCGGATGGCGGCGATCCTACGCTGCCCTGCAAGTTAAGGCAACACTTCACGTAATACGATATATCTATTTGATTTTATTGAATCAATCACGCTGCCAGACAGCCTCAATGAAATCTACGGCGTGTTTTTCGGCGATTCGGGCATAAACGCCGGGATAGCCGGCCAGCGCGCAGCCCTCGCCCCAGCTGACCACGCCGAACTGGGTCCAGCCCTCGCGCAGTCGCAGCAGCAGCGGACCGCCGGAATCGCCCTGGCAGCTGTCGATGCCCTCGCGGCCGGCACAGATCACCTTGCCGCGCGACAGATCACCGCCGTAGGCCTGCTGGCATTCATTGAACGGCACGAACGGCACCTGCACCGTCTGCAGCTGGGTGGGATAGACCCGGCCATCGCCGATGTCGGTGTCGCCCCAGCCGATCACGGTGAATTCGCGTCCCGGCTTGAGATAGCTTGCATCGGGCCGCAGCCGCAGGGCGACCGGCTGTGCATCGGCCAGCGGCGCGCTGAGCTGGATCAGGGCCACGTCGTGCTCCAGCGAGTTGCCGCTGTTGAATGCCGGGTGGACGTGGATCGCCTTGACGTTGGAGGCGCGCGACGCGGCCTCGGTGGAGAGCGTGGCCTGGCCGGCCAGCACCGCCAGGCCGGTCGGATTCTCGCCCTGCAGGCAATGCGCGGCGGTCAGTACCCACGACGGTGAAATGAGCGTTCCGCCGCAGAAATGGCGGTCATGGTCCGAGTCGCCGTCGAAGACGCCCTGGATGCTGACCATGAACGGGTACTCGCCCGGTTGGGCGGCTTCGCCGCCGATGATGCGCGGTGCCTCGCGCACCTGCGGTGCGGCGATGACGGGTGCGGCGGACGCGGCCAGCAACAGGCCGATGAACAAAGAGGTGCTGCGATACATGATCCCTGTACTCCTCTATCGATGGTTGGAACCGGCGCGGCCGCGGTCCGTGCCGGTGCATCGATTGGGAAGCAGTGATGATCCCCACAGGGCGAACGCGCGCACAGTTTCCGCGCCTTGTGCTGCCTGCGTCAGTGGCGGCCGCACAAATGCGAACGCCATCGCGCACGGGTCGCGATGGCGTTCGTAGTGCCGTTGTGACCGGCGTATTCCGAAGGCTCAGCGTGCAGCCAGAGCCGACGCGATTTCCTGCTGGATCGCCCGTGCCGCGGCCTGCGGATCGGTGGCCAGGCGTATCGGACGGCCAACCACGATCGCATCGGCGCCATCGGCGAAGGCCTGGGCCACGGCGACGGTGCGCTTCTGGTCATCGCCGACCGGGCCGCCAGGACGGATGCCCGGGCAGACGATCGAGAACCCGGCGCCGGTGGCGGCACGGATCGGGCCGGCTTCCTGGCCCGACGCGATCACGCCATCGATGCCCGCCGCCTGCGCCGCCAGCGCACGCTCGACCACCACGTCCACCGGCTCGCGGTCGATGCCCATCTGCGCCAGGTCCGGGCGGCCCATCGAAGTCAGCACGGTCACCGCCAGCAGGCGCATGTCGCTGCTGTTGGCGGCCGCGCAGGCCTCCATCATTGCCGGATGCCAGCCATGGATGGTCGCGTAGCTGACCGGCCACTGCGACAACCGCTTGATCACCGCCGCAGCGGTGGCCGGGATGTCGAAGAACTTCAGGTCGACGAACACGCGCTTGTCGCGTCGTGCCAGCTCGTCGAGCACCTGGAAGTACTCGCCCGAGGCCAGCAGCTCCATGCCGATCTTGTAGAACGCCACGCTGTCGCCGAGGCGATCCACCCACTCCAGTGCCTGCACGCGGTCGGGCACGTCCAGCGCGAAGATCAGGCGCTCGTCATCGCGCAGCGGCAGCGGCGCGCGGCTCACGGTGCGTAGTCCAGCGCGGCGCGCTTGGCGTCGTGGCGGGCCTGGCGCGACTGGCTGTAGTCGTTGTTGAACTGCGCCGGCTCAAAGCCGCCGTAGGTCGGGTTCGGCAGCATCCACCAACGCTCGCCGAACCAGTCGTGGTACTGCTGCAGCAGCGCGTCACGGCCGTCGTTGGTGTTGGCGGTCACTTCCACGAAGTCACCCAGCTGGTCGCCGAACTGCATCAGCACGCGGTACTGCTGCCCGGCCAGGCGGCGGCGGCAGTTCTTCTCGCTGCCGTTCTGCTCGCAGCCCGGCACCACGGTGCCCAGGCCGAGGAACACGCTGTCGTCGGCCACCGGCAGGCCCTGCTCGCGCAGGTTGGCCAGGGTCGCGTCCTTCAGGTGCACGGCGCGGTTGGAGATGTACAGCAGGGTCACGCCCTTGGCGTTGGCGGCCTTGGCGAAATCAACCACGCCGGGGATGGCCTTGGCCTTCTTCTCGGCCACCCACTGGTCCCAGGTCAGCTCGTCGTATTCCTTGCCGTCGCGCACCAGGCGCGCCTGGTAGGGCGAGTTGTCCAGCACGGTTTCATCCACGTCCAGTACCACGGCCGGCTTCAGGCCCTTGGCCTCGTTGCCGCGCTCCTCCGGCACCAGTGCGTCCCAGTGGGCTTCCTTCAGCGCTGCGTCCAGGTGGTCGGCGGCGGCACGGTAGGTCTGCTCGGTGATCGCTTTGTATTCCTGCGCGCGCTGCATCCACAGCACGGCATTGAGATTGTCGTTGGCGGTGGCATCAAGCGCACCCTCCGCCTTGGCAGCGGCGGCCGGGGCCTCCGGGGCAGTGGCTTCGGCGGCAGGCGCATCCACGCGCTTGCAGGCAGACAGGCCCAGCGCCGCGGTGGCGAGCAGGGTCAGGGACAGGGAAACGGGACGACGCATGGGTTCACCGGCAATCAGATATACCGGCGCATTTTACCGGCAAAGCCGCCGCCGGGACGGCTATGCTTGGCGGTTGACCCGTTGCCCTTCCGGAGGCCGCCATGACCGATTCCGCCCAGACCCCCGACGTTCCCCTGCTCGACGCCGTGCAGGCCCGCCTGCTGGGCTGCCTGGTGGAAAAGGAGGCGACCACCCCGGACACCTACCCGCTGACGGTCAATGCCGCGCAGTCGGCCGCCAACCAGAAGACCGCCCGCGAGCCGGTGATGAACGTCGATGCCGGCAGCGTGCAGCACGCCCTGCGCCAGCTGGAGACGATGGGCCTGGCCCGCCAGCACTTCTCCTCACGGGCCGACCGCTACGAGCACCGCCTGCAGGCCGCGCTGGACCTGACCCGGCAGCAGACCGTGCTGCTGGCGATGCTGCTGCTGCGCGGGCCGCAGACCCTGGGCGAACTGGTCACGCGCAGCGAGCGCCTGTACCGCTTCGCCGACGTGGACGAAGCCCGCCACGCCATCGAGCGCCTGCAGCAGCGCGCCCTGCTGGTGGTGCTGCCGCGCGCCAGCGGCCAACGCGAAGACCGCTACATGCACCTGCTGTGTGGCGAAGTGGACGGCGCGGCGCTGGCGGCCAAGTACGCCAGCAGCGGCGGTGGCAGCGAGGCCGCCGACCCGGGCCTGGCCGAGCGCGTGGCCCAGCTGGAAGCGGCCGTGGCCGATCTGCAGGCGCAGTTGGCCGAA
>NZ_JAOEDV010000044.1:0-36746 GCF_029837545.1 Stenotrophomonas sp. GD04024
GCGGCGAACGAAAAAAGGGGGAGGCCGCCCCACTACGACCGGCCTCCCCCACACCACAACACGTTGTCGCGCATTACAGCCGGGCAGCGCCCGGCTCTACCATTTCCAGGCCGCGCGCACGCCGAATCAGTCGCGTAACCGCACTGCGCAGGTCGTCCAGCACCGCGTAGATCGTCGGCAGGAACAGCAGGCTGACCACGGTCGAGAACGCCAGGCCTCCGGCGATCGCGCGCGCCATCGGCGCGTACTCCGGGCCATTGCCGAACATCTGCGTATTGGTCAGCGAGATCGGCACCATCGCCAGGATCGCCGTGCCCATGGTCATCATGATCGGGCGCAGGCGCTCGCGTGAGCCTTCCACCAGCGCCTGGGTGCGGCCCATGCCGCCGCGCCGCAGGTTGTTGATGTGCTCGATCATCACGATGCCGTTGTTCACCACCACGCCCATGAGCACCAGGATGCCGATGAAGGACATGATTCCGAACGAGGTGCCGGTGATCCAGAACAGCCAGAACACGCCAAAGATCGAGAACAGCACGCCGCTCATGATCGCCGCCGGGAACAGCAGCGATTCGAACACCGCCGCCATCACCACGTAGATCATCACCAGCGCGATGAGCAGGTTGAACACCATCTGCTGCATCGCCTCGTCGTCGTTGCCGTAGTCGCCGCCGTCGAAGGTGAAGCCGTAGCCGGCCGGGAAGTTCATCGGCTTGAGCACCGCTTCCATCGCCTTGCGGCCATCCGGCGCGGTGACCTTCTCGGCCAGGTTGGCCTTGATGGTCAGCGTGGTCTGGCGGTTGGTACGACCGATCTGGGTGGCGGACGAACCGACATCGACGGTGACCAGGCTCAGCAGCGGCACGCTGCGGCCATCACCGGTACGCACGCTGAAGCCGGCCAGGTCTTCCGGGCTGCTCTGCTCGGCACCGGCGAAGCGCACCCACACCGGCACCTCGTTGTCGCCGCGGCGGAACTCGCGCATCGGTGCGCCACGCAGCGCCAGGCCGACGAAGCTGGCCACCTGCTCGGCATTGAAGCCGAATGCCGCGGCACGCTCGCGATCGACGCGAACCTTCAGTTCGCCGCCCTTCTCGCCGTTGTCGATGCGCACGTCGCGCAGTTCGGCGCGCTGGGCCAGCAGCGGCACCACTTCCTGGCCGATTTCCTGCAGCATCGAACTGGAGTCGCCGACCAGCTGCACCTGCACGCCCTGGTTGCCACCGCCGCCACCGTCGCCGCCCTGGTTGCCGACGAAGTAGTCGGTGCGGGCCGACTTCGGAAGACCCTTGCGCAGCTCTTCCTGCAGCGCCTTTATGTCCTTGGCGTACTTCTCGTCCAGGGTGACCACGGTCGAGCTGCCTTCCTGCTCGCTGTACCAGGAATAGACCTGCTTCACGTGCAGGCGCTCGCGGTTCTGGTCGATCCAGTTCTCCACCCGTGCCACTTCATCGGACATCTGGCGGTAGGTGTAGGCGCCCTTCCACATGTAGCCGATGAAAATGTCCTTGCCGCCGTCACCGCCGAACATGTCTATCTTGGTCAGCTTCATCGGCACCAGGCTGACCAGCACCACCAGCACGATGCCGAGCAGGCTCCAGCCGCGATGGTGCAGCGACCAGTCCAGCAGCGTTGCGTAACGGCGCTGCAGCCGCGCGATCATGCCGGTCTGCGAGTGCACCAGCTTGGGCGTGGCCATGCGCGCGGACAGCATCGGGATCAGGCTGACCGCGACCAGCCACGAAGCCAGCAGCGAGACCGAGATGGTGATCGCGATCTGCGACATGAAGATGCTGATGTTGTTGGTCTCGCCGAACAGGTTCGGCACGAACACGATGCAGTGGCACAACGTGCCCGCGCTGAGCGCGATGGCCACGTTGCGGGTGCCGATGATCGAAGCCAGCCGCGGCTGCCCGGGCATGCGCTCGCGTTCCTGGTAGATGCTCTCCACCACCACCACGGCGTTGTCGACCAGCATGCCCACCGCCAGCAGCAGGCCCATCATGGTCAGGATGTTCAGCGTCACCCCAACGAAGTACATGAAGCCCAGCGTGATGGTGAAGCAGATCGGGATCGCCAGCGTCACCATCAGCGTGGACGGCCAATGACGCAGGAAGAAAAACAGCACCGTGATCGACAGGATCAGGCCTACGGCACCGGCCTCGGCCAGCTCCAGCAGCGATGACGTCACCGCCTTGCCCTGGTTGTCGATCACCTTGATCTGCACGTCGCGCATCGACGCCTCGGCGCGGATCGATTCGACCTCGGCCAGCGCGGCACGTGAGACCTCCACCAGGTTGGCGCTGCGCTCCTTGAAGATGTCCAGGCCGACCGCCGGGTTGCCGTCCAGGCGGCGCCCGTAGTTCATGCGCGCCGGCTTCAGCCGAACATCGGCAATGTCGCCCAGACGCAGGCCCTTGGCGTTGATCACCAGGTCACGCATCTCCTGCAGGTCGGTGATCTCGCCCACCGGCTGCACGCGCACGCGCTGGCCGTTGTCATCGATCTGCCCGGCCGAGATCGAGAAGTTCAGCGTGCGCAGGCGCTCGCTCAGTTCGTTGATGCTCAGCCCGTGCGCGTTGAGCCGGTTCGGATCGATGGCGATCTCCACCTCGTTCGGCGGCGCACCAGTGATATCGACGCGGGCCACGCCCGGAATACGCTCGATGCGCCGCTTGAACTCGCGGTCGAGCATGTCATAGGCGGTGGTCAGGTCGGTGGTACTGGCCAGGCGCACCTTCAGGACCGGCTGGTCGCTGCTGGACCACTTGAACACGTTGTAGCGCTGCAGGTCGTCGGGCAGGTCGCTGCGGATCGCATCGATGCGCTCGCGGGCATCGGAGGCAGCGATGGCGATATCACGGTCCCAGTCGCTGAACTCGATGTAGATCAGCGCCGCTTCGGAGGTCGCCGACGAGCGCATGCGCTTGATCCCGGTCATCGTCGCCAGAGACTCCTCGACCGGGCGGATGATGGTCCGCTCCACTTCCTCCGGGGTCGAACCGGTGTACGGGATCTGCACGAACAGGAACGGCGCGGAGATGTCCGGCAGCGCTTCCAGCGGCAACCGGAACGAAGCGATCAGGCCGATCACCACCAGCGACACGAAGCACATGATGGTGGTGACCGGACGGCGGATGGAGAACTCGGCAACACTCATGCCGGCTCCTCCGCACCTGCCGCGCTGCCGGCGGCGCCGGGCTCGATCTCACCTGCATGCTTGCGGCCGCGCTCGCGGTAGTAGGCATCGCCGCGACGGTCCATCAGGTCATACACCACCGGGATCACCAGCAGGGTCAGCAGGGTCGATACCAGCAGGCCGCCGATCACGGTGATCGCCATCGGCGCGCGTACTTCGGCACCCTCGCCCATCGCCACCGCCAGCGGCAGGAAGCCGAACAGCGTGCACAGGGTGGTCATGATGATCGGCCGCAGGCGCGAGCGCGCTCCCTCTACGAGTGCCTCGTGCTTGGCCACGCCGGCCTCGCGCAGCTGGTTGACCTTGTCGATCAGGATGATCGCGTTCTTGGTGACCAGGCCGACCAGCAGGATCAGGCCGATGAACACCACCACCGAAATCGGCTTGCCGGTCAGCATCAGCGCCAGGATCGCACCGACCAGCGCCAGCGGGATGGTGAACAGGATCACGAACGGATGCAGCAGCGACTCGAACTGCGAAGCCATCACCAGGTAGACCAGGAAGATCGCCAGGCCGAAGGCGAAGATCAGCGACTTCGCCGCCTGTGCCAGCTCCTCGCCCTGGCCGCCGATGTGCAGGCCAACGCCCGCACCCAGCGGCTGCTCGGCCACCATCTGCTGCACTTCGCGCATGGCCGCGCCGAGATCGATGTCGCGCAGGTTGGCCGACACCACTGCCACGCGTGTCTGATCGGCACGGTGGATCTCGCTCGGACCGGTGGTGGCGACCACATCGGCCACCGCGTCCAGGGTGACCGGGCGCGTGCTGCCCGGGTTGACGATCAGCCGGCGGATGCTCTCCACGCTGGCGCGGTCGCCTTCCTGCGCACGCACCAGCACGTCGATCTTGCGGTCGCGGAAGCTGTAGCGGGTGGCGACGTCGCCGCGCACCTTCTTCACCACCACGTCGGCGATCTGGCGGGTGGTCAGGCCGAGTGCACCGGCACGTTCCTGGTCGAAGCGGATCTGGATTTCCGGGAAACCCTCTTCCACCGTCGACTTCACGTCGGCGTAGTGCGCATTGCCGCGCAGCATCGCCGCCAGGCGCTGGCCGGCCACTTCCAGGGTCGCCATGTCCTGCCCGCGCAGTTCGATTTCCAGCGGCGTGGAGAAGCTGAACAACGCCGGCCGTGCGAAATCGACCTGGGCGCCCGGATGCTGGCCCATGGTGCTGCGCAGGCGTTCGGTGATGGCCGCTTCGGTGCGTGCGTTGCCGCCGCCTTCCATCACCACGGTCAGCTTGCCGATGTTCTCGCCGCTTTCGGTCGGGCTCGCATCCAGGCGGGTGCCGCTGCCACTGACGCCGTACAGCGATGCCACTCCCTCGCCCTTGCCGTGTGCCAGCTGCAGTTCGCGCACCAGCGCATCGGTCTGCTTCAGCGGCGTGCCGGCCGGCAGCTTCACCGTCATTTCGAAACGGTCCTGCGCCAGCTGCGGAATCAGGTCGGCACCGAGCATCGGCACCAGCGCCATGGTCGCCACGAAGATGATCGTGGCCACGCCCAGCACCTTGCCCGGGTGGGCCAGCGCGCTCGGCAGCAGGCGCAGATAGCCGCGCTCGGCACCCGCGTAGGGCTTCATCGCCAGATCGCTGGCCTTGCGCATCACCGGGCCGACCACCGCCACCACGCCGCGCCACAGGCGTACCACCAGCCAGGCCAGCGCATAGAAGCCCCAGCGCGCGGTTGCGACGACGCCACGGCGGCCCAGCGCGACCGGCTTCTGCCAGCGGTTCTGCGGCTGCCACGGTTCATTCGGTGCCTCTTCCGGGAACGCCAGCGGTGGCCGTCCCTTCAGCGAGCTCAGCATCGGGATCAGCGTCATCGACACCAGCAGCGAGATCGCGATGGCGATCGCCACCGTCAACGCCTGGTCGCGGAACAGCTGGCCGGCGATGCCGTCGACGAACACCAGCGGCAGGAACACGGCGATGGTGGTCAGCGTCGAGGCGACCACGGCCATGCTCACTTCGCGGGTACCGGCGATGGCCGCCTGCAGGATGCCCAGGCCACGCTCGCGGGCCTTGGCGATGCTTTCCAGCACCACGATCGAGTCATCCACCACCAGGCCGGTGGCCAGCGCCAGGCCGCCCAGCGACATCACGTTCAAGCTCAGGCCGAGCTGTCCCATGAAGAAGAACGTGGCGATGATCGAGACCGGCAGCGACAGGCTGATCACGAACGTGCTCCAGCCATCGCGCAGGAACAGGAAGATGATCAGGATCGCCAGCAGGCCACCGATCACCGCGTCCTTCTTGACGTCGGCGATGGCGTGCTCGATGAAGCGCGACTGGTCCTCGATGGTGGTCATCTCGACGTCGGCCGGGAACGTGCCCTTGATCTGCTCCAGGCGCTTGCGCAACGCCTCGGCGGTGGAGACGGTGTTGGCGTCGCCTTCCTTGTAGATCGCCAGCTCGACCGATTCCTTGCCGCCCAGGCGGATCACCGCTTCGCGCTCCTTGTAGCCCTGGCGCACGGTGGCCACGTCCTTCAGGCGCACCGGCACACCGTTGGCGACCACGCTGGAACCGCCGCCGGACGATGCGCTCTGCGCCGCCGAGGCCGCCGCGATGGCTGCCGCCGAGCCGGTCGACGCAGCGATATTGAACATCTGCTGCAGCGCCGAATCAGCCGCGCTGCCATTGCTTCCCTGGGTGGTGACCAGCAGGTTGCGGATCTCTTCCAGATCGGCGAACTGGTTGACGGTGCGCACCAGGAAACGCTGCGAACCTTCTTCCAGGCGGCCGCCGGAGATGTTGATGTTCTCGTCCTTCAGGCGCTTGATGACGGTGTCGATCGGCAGGTTCAGCTGCGCCAGCTTCTGCTGGTCGATGTCGACCTGGATCTCGTCTTCCAGGCCACCGCCGACCTTGACCGCGGCCACGCCGGAGACCGGCTCCAGCTTCTTCTTCAGGTCTTCATCGGCATAACGGCGCAGGCCGGTCAGCTCGCGGATCGCATCGGCATCGCTGGCCGGCGCGGTCCTGCTCGACAGCACCAGGCGCATGATCGGCTCGGTGGACGGGTTGAAGCGCAGCAGCACCGGGGCCTTCGCCTCCAGCGGCAGGTTCAGCGCTTCCATCTTGTCGCGCACCTCCAGGCTGGCCTGGTCCATGTTGGTGCCCCAGGCGAACTCGAGCACCACGTCGCTCTGGCCGGTGCGCGAAACCGACTTCAGCTTGCGCAGGTTCTTGACCACGCCGACCGCTTCTTCGACCGGCTGGGTGATCAGGGTTTCGATTTCGGTCGGCGCCGAACCGGTGTACTCGGTACGCACGGTCAGCGTCGGGTAGCTCAGGTCGGGCAGCAGGTTGACCTTGAGGTTGCCCAGCGCGATCAGGCCGAACAGCAGCAGGGTGACCGTGCACATGGCGATGGTCACGCGGCGGCGGGTGGCGAATTCCACCAGGCCGCCGCGCAGGCCGGCGGCGGCGCCGTCGCTCGCCGGCGAGGCACCGTGGTCGTGGCCCGGGGCGGTCATTGCTTGCTCCCGGCCTTGTCTGTCGGCGTGGCGGACGCTGCGACCGTTTTCGCCTTGGCCTTCGGATCAGCAATCACCTGCACCGCGGTGCCGTCGCGCAGGGCGACCTTGCCGGCGGTGACCACCTGATCACCGGCCGCCAGGCCATCACGGATCTCCACCCACGGGCCCTCGGCGTAACCCAGCTTGACCGGAACCCGTGCGACCTTGCCTTCGCGCACCCGGAACACCGCCGGCTCACCGTCGTCGAGCAACGAAAGGCGCGGCACCACGAGCGCATCGGCACGCTGGTCGTAATCGATGCGGATGCGCCCGAACATGCCGGGCTGCAGCGCGTGCGCGGCACCGTCGAAGGCGCTGACCACGCGAAACGTGCCGCTGCCCGAATCGACCACCGGTGCGATGCGATCGACGGTGCCGGTGAAACTCTGGCCCGGCAGCGCATCGGCAACCAGCGTCACCGGCTGGCCGGCACGCAAGGTGGCCAGCTCGCGCTCGGGGACGTTGAGCGTGGCTTCCAGCCGCGAGTTGTCGACGATGCGGAAGATCGGCGTGTTGATCTGCACGAAGTTGCCGGTCTTGATCGAGCGCGACGCGATGACGCCGGAGATCGGCGCCACCACCGTGGTGTAGGACAGTTCCAGCGTGGCCAGGCGGTACTGCGCGCGGACGTTTTCCAGGTCAAAGCGCAGCTGGTCGACATCGGCGGCGCTGACCATCTGCTGGCCAACCAGCTTCTGTGCGCGCTGGTAGTTGTTTTCCAGCTTGCGCATCTGCGCTTCGCTCTGCGCCACGGCCAGGCGCGCGCGGTCCGGGTCCAGCCGCACCAGCGGCTGGCCGGCGGTCACCCGCTGCCCTTCCTCGACCAGCACCGCCAACGCCACGCCGGAGGTCTTGGCCACCACCTGCGATTCGGCGCGCGGTTCCAGTGCAGCGGTGCCGGTGTAGCTGGCCGCGACCGCGCGGTGGCTGGCCACCGCCACTTCGACCGGGACCGCATCGACCTTCTTCTCCTCCTTGGTCTCGGCGGCCTTGGCTTCGGAATTGGGCCCTGCGGCGCAACCGCCCAGCAGCAGGGAGGTGGAGATCAGCAGTGCGGCAGCGCAGATTCCGCTGCGACGGCCGGACAGGAAGGTTGGATGCGACATCGTCAGGTCCCTGGAGGATGCGTGGACAGGTGTGGTAGCAAAGTAATGCACCACTTCACGGCTACACCATATCCCAAAGGTCATGGTGTCTTCACGCCGCTGGTCGGCCCACCCCCATTTCAGCTAGATGAAACCTGAGGCTATACTCGGGGCGTTCCGTACCCCACGCCGGAACGACCAGACCCGAATCCCCGGAAACGACACCATGCGCCCGCAGCCGCTCGCCGCTTGTCTCGCTCTGGCCGTCCTCCTGCCCCTTGGGGCCGCCGCACAGCCCGCTCCTGCTCCTGCCACACCTGCCCCGGCCCCGGCTCCCGCCGCTGCCACGGCACCTGCCGCCCCTACCGGCAACTTCGACAATGGCCGCGTCCTGGCCTACACCTGCCAGGGGTGCCACGGCATCACCGGCTACAAGAACGCCTACCCCAGTTACCGGGTGCCGAAGATCGGCGGCCAGACCCAGCAGTACCTGGCCCAGGCCCTGACCGAGTACCGCCAGGGCAAGCGCCGGCATCCAACGATGCAGGCGCAGTCGATGAGCTTCAGCGAACAGGAGATCGCCGATCTCTCTGTTTACCTGTCCACCGTCAAGTAAGGCCCGCC
This sequence comes from Stenotrophomonas sp. GD04024, assembly GCF_029837545.1. Taxonomy (NCBI): domain Bacteria; kingdom Pseudomonadati; phylum Pseudomonadota; class Gammaproteobacteria; order Lysobacterales; family Lysobacteraceae; genus Stenotrophomonas; species Stenotrophomonas sp. GD04024. The sequence goes on from NZ_JAOEDV010000044.1 coordinate 8,430, forward strand.
CATGTCGAAAGCCGCGCATCCGATGCGTCATGCCATCGCCCTGTCCGTTGCCCTGCTGCTGGCCGCCTGTTCGCAGTCGCAGGTGGAAAACAGCGAGAAATCCGCCGCCGACCCGGGCCATGCCAGCGGCGAACACGGTTCTTCTTCATCGGCCGGCCTGCCTGCAGGCCGCGAGGCCGCCGGCGAAGCCCGCGCCAAGGTGAAGGGCAAGGCCACCAACCAGAGCTGCATCGACTGCCACGGCGCTGACGGCAATGCGCCGATCGATGCGACCTATCCGAAGCTGGGTGGCCAGTACGGTGACTACCTGGCGCATGCCCTGCAGGCCTACCGCGCCGGTGACCGCCAGCATGCGCTGATGACGCCGCAGGCCAAGGACCTGAGTGATCAGGACATCGCCGATCTGGCGGCGTACTTTGGCAGCCGGCAGAGCCAGCTGCGGGATCTGCACGGGGTCAAATGACCGTAAGCCGCCACCAGATCCTTTTTAATAAAATCATGGGCGGGCACCTTCCCATGATTTTCTGTTCAAGGGATTGAAATGGGATTTGTAAAGCTGGAGTACACCCGAGGTCAAATTCGCCGTGCAGGAGAAATCCTCTATCAAGGGAATCCTGAACAAATTGCGGCCGTAATGCCAATTATTACTAACTGGCGCGCTGCTCACGCATACCCTCTTAACACTTTTCAAGCAACGCTGAGGCAGCGCCTCAAAAAGCTTGGAAATCGAACAGCTGAGCGCTCTTTAGTTGGCGAACGTCTGAAGCGACTACCATCGATTGAAGCAAAACTTCACCGTCAGCGCGGGATGAAACTGGAACGAATGCAGGACGTAGCCGGACTGCGCGCGGTTGTTCCTGATATTTCTGCACTGAAGAAAATTCACGAGATATACTGCGAAAGAGCGCTAAGGCACGAGCTTCGCAACACTTACGATTACGTACAGTCCCCAAAAGAAGATGGCTACCGGAGCATCCACTTGGTCTATCGCTACGAAAGCGCCAAGGCTCCTCAATATAATGGACTTTCGGTAGAACTACAGCTTAGAACCCGCCTTCAACATGCGTGGGCAACCGCAGTCGAGACTGTCGACATATTTGCGAAACAGGCAATCAAGGCTGGACGACCTCACCCAGATTGGGCGCGCTTCTTTAAACTAGCGAGTGCAGCATTTGCTATCCAAGAAGGCACCCCCCCTCATGAAGACTACCGCGGACTTGGCATCGATGAAATAAGCAAAGACCTAGCGGAAGCTGAAAGGAATTTGGACGTCCTTTTTATGCTGCGCGGTTTCAGAATTGCCGCAGATTCAATACAGAACGGAAGGAGCTCACCCGCAGCCTATCATCTGGTGGTTCTAAACACAGAAACCAGGATGCTAAAAGTCACGCAGTTCTCTGAATCAAAACTGGACGAGGCAAACGAGAGTTACGCAGCTGTCGAAGAGCTCGCAGCTCAGGGACAACCACTCAACCCGGTTCTAGTCGCTGGCGGGACAATACATCAGCTGCGCCGAACTTACCCCAACTACTTCCTCGATGCGGGTGTCTTCATAGATCGAGTTTCTCGCTTGTGCGAGAAGCCAAGACACTATCCGACCGCTAGAGTAAACCGAATTCCACCTGCCCCTCCCTCCCTATCAACAGCACTCAACTTGCCGATGGAGCTATCGAAGCTAAATCAGTGGCAGGATGTGACTGCAAGCGCAGGACTAGGATCTTCGCCCACCCTCCCACCTGTGAGAATGGGTTCTTATCAAAACGCATCACTGCCGACGTGGCTCACCTGGACTAGCTTTATTACGTCTGAGCGCGCCGCCGAGCTCATTCCTCCAATGCGCTCGACACTGTTTGATGCATGGAACCACGAAGAACGCATTTCCGGCCGTAAAAAGCGCATACCCATCACTCGAGTGAAGAGTTACAAGAAGTTCACGGGGAAGTAATCAGCTCTTCCAAGTAGTCTGCTCTCCCAAAAAAGGAGATACCAACTGGAAGTGGCCACCTAACCCAAGCAAAGTGCAGACCTTTGTCCGCACTTTATCTTTCCAATCATGCATTGCTTTGATGCATTGACCGAGCTTTCCTCGCTTCAGCCTTCCAGCTCTTCCCAGCGCGCGTACGCGGCATCCAGCTCGGCCTGGACCTTGGCCAGCTGCTGGGTGTGCGCGGTCACTTCGGCACTGCTGCGGGTGTAGAACGACGGGTCGTTCATCGCCGAGGTCAGCCCTTCGACGTCGCCTTCCAGCCTCTCGATGGTCTTGGGCAGCTGTTCCAGTTCGCGCGCTTCCTTGTAGGCCAGCTTGCGCTTGGGCGCTGCAGGAGCCGCAGCCGTTGCGGCCGGCGCCGCTGCCGCGGGCTTGGCGACCGGGGCCGCGGCAGGGGCTGCCACGCTGGCGGCATAGCGCTGCCAGTCGCTGTAGCCACCCACGTACTCACCGATCACGCCGTCGCCTTCCATCACCAGCGTGGAGGTCACCACGTTGTCGATGAAGTCACGGTCGTGGCTGACCAGCAGCAGGGTGCCGGTGTACTCGCCCAGCAGTTCTTCCAGCAGCTCCAGGGTTTCCACGTCGAGGTCGTTGGTCGGTTCGTCCATCACCAGCAGGTTGGACGGCTGCGCGAACAGCTTGGCCAGCAGCAGGCGGTTGCGCTCGCCACCGGACAGGCGGGTGATCGGCGCACGCGCGCGTTCCGGGGTGAACATGAAGTCCTGCAGGTAGGCATGCACGTGCTTGCGCTTGCCGTTGAACTCGAGGAAATCACGGCCTTCGGCCACGTTCTCGATCGCGCTCCAGTCTTCGCGCAGCACCGCGCGGTACTGGTCGAAATAGGCGATCTGCAGGTTGGTACCAGGGTTGACCTCACCCTTGGCCGGCTGCAGTTCACCCAGCAACAGCTTCAGCAAGGTGGTCTTGCCACTGCCGTTGGGGCCGATCAGGCCGATGCGGTCGCCACGCAGGATGGTGGTGCTGAAGTCACGGACCATCGTGCGCTCGCCGAAGGCGAACGAAATATCCTTGACGTCGATGACCTTCTTGCCCGAGCTGACGCCCTGCGCGGCTTCCATCTTGACGTTGCCGCTGAGATCGCGGCGCTGCGAACGTTCGGTGCGCATCGCCTTCAGGCGGCGCACGCGGCCTTCGTCACGGGTACGGCGCGCCTTGATGCCCTGGCGGATCCAGACTTCTTCCTGCGCCAGCAGCTTGTCAAAGCGGGCGTTTTCCTGCGCCTGCGCGTTGAGGCGTTCCTCGCGGCGGCGCTCGTAGTTGGCCCAGTCGCCCGGCCAGCTGGTGACCTGGCCGCGGTCGATCTCGACGATGCGGGTGGCCAGTGCACGCAGGAAGCGGCGGTCATGGGTGACGAACACCACGCTGCCGCTCCAGCCCTTCAGGAACGCTTCGAGCCAATCGATGGCTTCGATGTCGAGGTGGTTGGTCGGTTCGTCCAGCAGCAGCACATCGGGGCTGGACACCAGCGCGCGCGCCAGCAGCACGCGGCGCTTCATGCCGCCGGACAGGCGGCCGAACTCGGCTTCGCCGTCGAGGTCGAGCTTGGTCAGGGTTTCGCTGACGCGCTGGTCCAGTCCCCAGCCGTTGGCGGCGTCGATCTTGGCCTGCACGTTGCCGAGCGCTTCGCCATCGAAGACTTCGGCGTGGCTGAGATGGTGGAACTCGGCCAGCCACTGGCCCAGTTCGCCCAGGCCATCGGCCACGACGTCGAACACCGAGCCGGCAGCGCCATGCGGCACTTCCTGCTCCAGGCGTGTGACGCGCACGCCCTGCTGCACGCGGACTTCGCCGTCATCGGGCTTGTGGTCGCCGGACAGCAGCTTGAGCAGGGTGGATTTGCCGGCGCCGTTGCGGCCGATTAGGGCGATGCGTTCGCCCGGCTCGATCGACAGTTCGGCCTTTTCCAGCAACAACGGGCCGCCGACGCTGAAGTCGACGTTCTGCAGAGTAATCAGAGGCATCCGGATATTGTACGGGTTGGGGGCGTCGGCCGGGTTGCACCCGGCACCCGCAGAGGCAACGGCCGCAGCCAAAGCAACGTCAAAAGCTGGTTTCCTGTGGGATGGCGGGATGGGTCCGGTTGCGGGGGACGCCGTAAACCCATCCTTGGGGGCTTGGCCGCGGCATCCATGCCGCGGACACCCCCGCAACCGGACCCACCCCGCCTTCGCCAGATTTCCGCGATCTGCCAGAGCGGCATTCTGCTCTGGTGGGTGCCGACCTTGGTCGGCACATGGGAATCTGATGGCTTACCCCACTTCCCCCAGCAACGCCTGCAAGCCCGGCAACCAGTGCTTGCCCGGGTGGCGTACCAGCCACAGGGTGCGCTGCAGAGTGGGCAGCGGGGTCTCCAGCACGCGCAGGCGGCCGAGAGCCAGCGGCTCTTCCAGCGCGTGACGCGAGAGGCAGGCCAGGCCGAGGCCGGCGATGGCGGCCTGCTTGATCGCTTCGGTATTGCCCAGCTGCAGGGTCTGGGCGAATCCGCGCAGGTGCGGCAGCAGGGCCTGTTCGACCGCCTCGCGGGTACCAGAGCCGGGTTCGCGCAGCAGCCAGCGGGCGCTGCGCAGTTCATCCAATGTCCATCGCGCCGGGGCGTCGGCGGCCGCGACGATCACCAACGGATCCTGCTGCCAGGCGGTCACCTGCAGGCCGCGCTCGTGGCACGGGCCCTCGATCAGGCCCGCGTCGACGTCCAGCCGCTGCACGGCAGCGACCACGCCGGCACTGTTGTCGATGCGCAGGTCGACCTCGGCCTGTGGCGCCTGCCGCAGCAGCTCGGCGATGCGCGGCGGCAGCAGGTAGTTGCCGATGGTGGTACTGGCGGCCAGCACCAGCCGCAGCGGTGCACCCTGCGCCGGGTCGCCGCCCGCGGCCAGCTGTCGCTCCAGGTCGGCGGCATTGACCAGCAACGCGCGCGCCGGCTCCAGCAACGCGCGGCCGTGCCCGTTCAGGGCCAGGCGACGGCCGATGCGGTCGAACAGCGGGGTGCCGAAATGTGCCTCCAACTCCTGCAGGGCGGCGCTGCTGGCCGACTGCGAGAGCGCGATGGCCTGGCCCGCAGCGGTGGTGCTGCCGTGGTCAGCGATGGCGACGAAGACCTGCAGCTGGCGCAAGGTCAGGCGCATGACAATTACCCGCTTGATAGGTAGCTTTCACCCATATTATTCGTTTTACAGGTCAATCGCACAGGCGCACGCTGGCGCCATCATTTCCGCCCCGCCCCCGTCATGAATGCCCCTGCCCTCTCCCCCTGGTCCCTGCCCGCCCTGCGCCAACGCTGGCAGCCGCGCCTGCCCGGCCTGCTGCTGGTGGGCCTGATCGCGGCGGCGTCGCTGTACCTGGCCGAGCTTCCCTGGCTGCAGGCGCACGGCCTGAGCGCGCTGACCGTGGCCATCGTGGTGGGCATCGTGGTCGGCAACACCTTGTACCCGCGGCTGGCGCCGAGCAGCGCAGCCGGTGTCGGCTTTTCCAAGCACTGGCTGCTACGCGCCGGCATCGTGCTCTACGGCCTGCGCCTGACCTTCCAGGACATCGGCCATGTCGGCGTCAGCGGCGTGCTGATGGACGTGCTGGTAGTGGCCAGCACCTTCGGCCTGGCCTGCTGGCTGGGTGTGCGTGTTTTCAGGATGGAGCGCGAGGCGGCAATGCTGATCGGTGCCGGCAGCGCAATCTGCGGCGCGGCGGCGGTGATGGCCGCCGAGCCGGTGGTGCGCGGCCGTGCGGCGCAGGTCACCGTCGCGGTGTCGACGGTGGTGGTGTTCGGCACGCTGGCGATGTTCCTGTACCCCGCGCTGTATGCACTGGTGCAGTCACACGGCTGGCTGGCCATGGACGCACGCCAGTACGGCCTGTTCACCGGCGCGACAGTGCATGAAGTGGCGCAGGTGGTGGCCGCAGGCCGTGCGGTCAGCGAAGCGGCGGCCGATACCGCAGTGATCACCAAGATGGTGCGGGTGATGCTGCTGGCACCGTTCCTGGTCGCACTGTCGCTGTGGCTGGCGCGTGGTGGCAAGGCCAGCGCCGACGGCAGCAAGGCGCGCATTGTGGTGCCGTGGTTCGCGTTTGGTTTCGTGGCGGTGGCCGGGTTCAACTCGCTGCATCTGCTGCCGGCTGGTTTGCAGGCCGGGCTGGTGCAGCTGGATACGGTGCTGCTGGCGATGGCGATGGCCGCACTCGGCCTGACCACCCACGTCTCGGCGCTGCGCCAGGCGGGGCTGAAGCCGCTGCTGCTGGCGCTGATCCTGTTCGCCTGGCTGCTGTTCGGTGGGCTGGCGATCCACCAGGGCGTGCTGGCGGTGCTGGGCTGAGCAGGAGTGTGCCGACCAAGGTCGGCACCCACATGGATGAAGGCCCCAGGACGGGAGCTGCCGCGCGGACGGGTACAATGCGCCATGACTGACTTCTCGACCCTGCCGCTGAGCCCGGCCCTGCAGCCCGGCCTGGATGCCCTCGGCTACACCACCCTCACCCCCGTGCAGGCGCAGAGCCTGCCGGCCATCCTGGATGGCCGTGATGTGATCGCACAGGCGCCGACCGGCAGCGGCAAGACCGCCGCCTTCGGCCTGGGCCTGCTGCAGTCCATCGACCCCAGCCTGATCCGCGTGCAGGCGCTGGTGCTGTGCCCGACCCGCGAACTGGCCGACCAGGTCGGCAAGCAGATCCGCAAGCTGGCCACCGGCATTCCCAACCTGAAGCTGCTGCTGCTGGTGGGTGGCGTGCCGCTGGGCCCGCAGCTGGCGTCGCTGGAAGGCCATGACCCGCACGTGGTGGTCGGTACCCCCGGCCGCGTGCAGGAACTGGCGCGCAAGCGCGCGTTGAACCTGGGTGCGGTGCGCACGCTGGTGCTGGACGAGGCCGACCGCATGCTCGACATGGGCTTCGAGGAGCCGATCCGCGAGATCGCCGGCCGCACCCACAAGGACCGCCAGAGCCTGCTGTTCTCGGCCACCTTCCCCGACAGCATCCGCGCCATGGCACGCGACCTGCTGCGCGATGCGGTGGAAGTGACCGTGGAAGGCGCCGACCAGGCACCGGCCATCCGCCACCTGTTCTGCGAGGTTGAACCGGCCCACCGCCAGAAGGCGCTGGCTGGCCTGCTGCTGAAGTACACGCCCGAATCGGCGGTGGTGTTCTGCAACACCCGCAAGGACGTGGACGAAGTAGCCAACTCGCTGCAGCAGTTCGGCTTCTCCGCCCTCGCCCTGCACGGTGACATGGAACAGCGCGACCGCGAGGAAGTGCTGCTGCTGCTGGCCAACCGCAGCTGCAACGTGTTGGTGGCCAGCGACGTGGCCGCGCGCGGGCTGGACGTGGAAGAGCTGGCGGCGGTGATCAACTACGAACTGCCGACCGACGTGGAGAGCTACCAGCACCGCGTGGGCCGTACCGGCCGTGCCGGTGCCAGTGGCCTGGCGATCAGCCTGGTGGCCGGCCGCGAGAAGACCCGTGCCGAAGCGATCGAAGCGCAGATGGGTCAGCCGCTGGACTGGCAGAAAACGCCGCTGGCAACCTCGCGCCCGGCCGAACTGCCGCAGGCGGCGATGCGCACGCTGCGCATCGATGGTGGCAAGACCGACAAGCTGCGCCCGGGCGATATCCTCGGCGCACTGACCGGTGACGCCGGCCTGTCGAGCAAGTTCATCGGCAAGATCGCGATTTTCCCGACCCGCTCCTACGTGGCGATCTCCCGCGAGCAGGCCAACAAGGCCGTGGCGAAGCTGGAAGCCGGCAAGATCAAGGGCCGTCGATTCCGCGTGCGGATGATGTGATTGAAGCAGCGTTGCCAACCAAGGTTGGCAACGGCATGACCTGTTAGCGGCCAACCTTGGTTGGCCCGTCCATGGCGTCGGTTGCGAAAGGCGATGCCAACCAAGGTTGGCAACTACCGGTTCACGGCGGTTCGCTCTGGTAGGTGCCAACCTTGGTTGGCACTCACCCTACGATCAGAACACCAGTTCGGTGTGCAGCGGCAGCTCCGCTTCCCAGCGGGCACGGCCACCCAGGCCGTCCAGCTCGACCAGCACGCCGGCACCGACCACCTCAACGCCCAGGCGGCGCACCAGCGACAGCGCAGCGACCAGCGTGCCGCCGGTGGCCAGCACGTCATCGATGATCGCCACGCGGGCACCGGCCGGCAGCGCATCGGCGTGCACTTCGATGCAGTCGCTGCGGTATTCCAGCGTGTACTCCTCGCGTAGCACCTGGCCCGGCAGCTTGCCCGGCTTGCGTACCGGCACGAAGCCCACGCCCAGTTCCAGCGCCATCGCGGCGCCGAGGATGAAGCCACGCGATTCAATGCCGACCACCGCGTCCAGCTTCTGGTCGCGCCAACGGTCGGCCATCGCGGTGATCGCACCACGGAAGTCCTCGCCGTGGGCGAGCAGCGGCATGATGTCCTTGAAGAGGATGCCGGGCTTGGGGAAGTCGGCGATGTCGCGCAGGCGGGAGGCCCACTGCGGAGCGACGAGGGCGTCGGTCATGTCACGTTGGCTATCTGATGGCGGCATAGGGTACCTGTTCCGGCCGTTGCCTGCCTGTTGAGGGGTATCGGCCGGGCTGCGCCCGGCGCCTGCAGAGGCCAACGCGCAAGCAAAGTCGAAAGCAAAAGCCGCATTCCGAGGGATGGCGGGGTGGGTCCGGTTGCGGGAGACGCCGTAAACCCATCCCTGGGGGCTTGGCCGCGGCATCCATGCCGCGGACACTCCCGCAACCGGACCCACCCCGCCTTCGACAGATTTCTGCGATCTGCAGCAGATCCACGCCATGCGTGGATGAATCTCCATCGAAATCGAATATTTCGAGAATTCAATGAAATACATCCACGCTTGGCGTGGATCCACGTGTCGACCAAGGTCGACACCTACCTGCAGCAGCCGGAAATCTGTCGGAGGTGGGACGGTGTCGGAGTGCGGGGTGTCAGCCGCATGGATGCGGCTGCCAAGCCTACAGGGACGTACTTGCGGCGTCCCCGCACTCCGACACCGCCCCGCCAAACCACGGAATCCAGCTTTTGCTCTGGCTGTTGACCTCGCCTCTGCGGGTGCAGGGCGCAGCCCTGCAAAAGCCCCCCCCTCAGGAACTGCAGGACAGCATCGAGCAGCCGGCGCGGTTGTCGGCCCAGGCCGGGCGCTTGCCGGCGAAGTGCTCGAGCCCGGCGCGTTCGGTATACGGGTCGCGCAGCACGTCCTGCAGGGCGTGCACGCCACCGAGGTCACCCTGCTCCGCGCGGTCGATCGCCTCCTGCGCCAGCCAGTTGCGCAGCACGTACAGCGGATTGGCGGCGCCCATCTTCGCAGCGCGCTCGTCGGCCGACAGCGGATCGGCGCGCAACCGCGTCGCGTAGTCCTGCAGCCACTGCTGCAGCGGCGCCCGCACCGCCTGCTGGCGCGTCTCGTCGTAGTACACCGCGTCCAGCACCGCCGCATCCGGTGCCGCCGGATCGACCCACATCAGCGCGCGCCAGGCCAGGGTCATGTCCATGGCGCCGTCCTGCATCAGTTGCTGCCAGCGCAGGTAGAGCTGCAGGTCGTCATCGTCGGCCGCGGCCAGGCCGAGCTTGGCGGCGGCATCGCGACGCGTGCATGCCACGAAGGTGGACTGAGCCAGTCCGGCTTGCTGTTGATTCGATTGACCAGTGCATCACGAGCGCTCGCCCGTTGCAGCCTCCCCTGCAGCCTGTCGAAGCGATCATTGATCTCGTCGATGGTCTGAGCCAGTGCTTTGCCCATGCTGCTATCCTCTGCAACGACCATGAACAACAACTTGGAGAGAACGTTGAATGCGTCCTGCGCGATATAGGTAAGCTTGATGAATCCGGAGTGGGCCAACTGGTAGAACACCCATTTCACGAATTCCTGCATGCCACCTGCGTCCACGGCGAAATCCACTGCCCCCTTTGCGCCTACACCCCAGCAGAGTCGTGCAGATGCACGAATGCGGAACTTCCCGCTGTTGAAGTAAATGTTGAGTTGCGCGCTTGCGCCTGCGCCCGCATTGACTGCCACATCCAATGCAATCTTGGCGAAGCTCACAGGTTCCTTGCGATCTGGCGGCAACCAGCGCAGATCACCAGAAGGCGTGATCCCCCCCTCCACGCCTGCGAAAACCTCAGCGGTCAGCTGAACACCCGCTCCGCTCCCCTTCGGAGCCGATTCATTCATGCCCAGCATGCGCACCCGGGCTGGATCAAGCTGCGCGCGCGGCAGCCCCCGCTGGCTGTCAAAATTCTCGGCGAGCGATTGCGAACGGTCGCGCTGTTGGGCGGTAGCAACGGGCTTCTTGCCTACGTATTTGATTTCAGCAGAGCCGGCGAGCGTGCCCTTGGCGCCAACGAACCCGTACAGCTCACAGGCCAGTACAAAAACGATCGCTCCAAGATCGACATCCCCGAACTGCATCTGCCATCCCTTGATGCTTGGAACGGAGTAGCTGTGCGTCCATTTCCCCTCAAACAGAATCAACTTGGCAGAGGCATTGGCCTCAGCCTTCGCTGCCGCAACTCCCTTTGAAGGATTCCACGTAGCAGCGCTGCTGGCGCCTGCGCCCGCAACAAAACGCAGCCACTGCGAAGCGCTCGCAACTTCATATGAATCGCTTTTCTGGACGTGCTCCACGAACTCGTTGCCGCCGGCGTCGATGATGTCGAAGACGAACGGATCCATCTTTGTCTCGGCTTTCGCCTGCAGCGTGATGGAACGGATTGACTTCTTGAAGTCCGCCGCGTCGAATGGCTTGGTGCCGGTCACCTCGTGCTTGCCCTCGCTGGAGCCACTGACCGGACCACCTTTGACCTTGGTGCCGACAGAGGTGTTCACCGCTGTGGGAATACCCATGATCCGCCGCTTCTTTAGTTCCTCGTACTTCTTGGCGGGAATGTAGCGACGGCGTAGGCCGGAACGATCAGCCAGACTTCCGTTGCCTGCGTGCCTGCCCTTGTCGTAGGTCTCGAAGGTGACAACCTCCTTCAAGTCTGTCAGCTTCGAGAAGTTGTCATTCAGCATCTTCGCCACATTGTCTTCAGCAATACCCAACGCCTTTTCGGCGGCGGCTACTGCTTCGGCATCGCGCCCCTGCAACGCATTGTCAAGATTCGCCCTGGATCGGTGCAGACCGGCCATCGTATTCTCGATCATGCCGCTGAGTTCTTCGAACTCGTTCCAGACATCCGGCGTCAGCAACAGCAGCTCGCGTGCCTCGGCGTTGAGAACTGCGGGCGCGCTGATCTTGCCGTCGACTCTGGCTGTCCGCCCCTGCCCAGACTCGCTCATGGCTACTTGGCTCTTCATGCCAAGCACATATAGCGTGGTGGACTGTCCCTTGATCAATGGCTCCAGCATGTCAGTGTTGCGGCCGACCTTGCTTCCCGGCAGATTGAAATTGAAGCGACGACGCCCGTTGCAGGTAATGCGCGGCGTCATGCCGTTCTTGTCGGTATTTCCTTTGATTGGCCGGCCCGCCGCGTCGTTGCCAGCAACTTCGCGTCCCTTTGCATCCACCGCATAGGCAAGGTAAGGGGCATTGGGTAGCGCCTTCTGGTCGGCCTGCATCTGGAACTTCACCCGGAAATAGGGCTGCAGTTCAAGCGCGCACTGGATCGGTGCCATCGTCATGATGGTGCTGTTGAGCTGAAGCTCGATGTCGTGCGAGACAGCCTTCTTCTGGCGGCCGGCGAAGTCCGGTTGCGCCCACTTGCGCTGGTCGAAGTCCCAGACTTCCAGTTGGAATCGTATTGTTGAGGGCGGAAGGAACGGCACCTGCGTAGCAGGCTTGACACCTTTGTCCAACGGGTTCTGCAATGGATTCGGCGTGGTATTCACGAACTTCGTGAGGCCCTGTGCGTCGGTTGTTCCATTGACGACCTCGTTGCGATCAGGCAGCTGCAGGATCCGGTAGCGGACCTGCGCAGCGGGACGCTGCTGGCCATTGTCAGCCAGGTAATAGAGTCTGAAATTTCCAGTTGCCATGGTGTCTTCCTTGTCGCGCCGTAGCGGTCTGCGCGCTTACGCTTCGTCGTTGAGGTAATAGCCTTCGTGCTTGGTTTCACCGTCGCCAACGAAGAGATGGATGTTCTGCGGGCCCTTGGTCACCACCTGCTCGGTTTCACCCTGCGCATTGGTGGTACCTTCCCGTGTACTGCCATCGGGCATCACAAGCACATACGGTGAGTTCGGCATCGGCTGTCCCGCGAAATCGCGAAGCACGTACTTGAGCTTGTAGGCGTCAGCTGGATTAGGAAGTACCAGCGGTGCGTTGACACTCGCCGGCCCCACCCAATCCCGCTGGCTCGCCTTGAACTCCACCTTGCCCGGCGCGCCCAGCTCGATGTTGTCGCCCTCGATCCGGATATAGGCCCCTGCCGCCGTCGCCAGCAGATGCTTGCTCGGCGCCGACAGCTGCACGTCCGCTTCGGTACTGGCGATGCGTACCTTGGTCTTGGCCGCCACGATCATCTGGTTCTTGTGCGCCCGCGCGCTCACCTTGCCCTGCGCGGCGTGCAGCGCGATGCCGCGCTCCTGGTTCGGGCTTTCACCGCCGGGCTGTATGCCGGCGGTATACAGCACCAGACCGCCGGCCACCGCCATCGTCAGCGAGCCCTGCGTCATCCAGTTCAGTGCCACGCCACTGGCCAGCGTGGTGTGGGTGCCACTGACCCAGACCTGGTCGGCCGGGGTCAGGCTCAGCACGCCGGCCACGCCGCTGCCCAGCAGCACCGGCGCGCTCCAGCCCGGTGCCTCGCCATCGCCGCCGGCGATGCTGCCGGCGGCACTGCCGCTGTGGGTGGCGCGCAGCGTCTCCTGCAGCTCGGTCAGGGTGGTGTCCACCGGCAGTTCGTTCGGCTCGCCGGGCAGCTGCGCCTGCTGGTTGGCGGCCGATTCGGCCAGCTGCTGCAGCAGTTGCTGGCTTTCCTGCAGCTGGCTCAATGCCTGCGGCGCGGCCATCTGCGGCGTGCCCTGCTCGGTGGTCAGGAGCAGGCCGCGTCCGGCACGCAGCGCGCCCTGTGCCTGCGTGGACAGCTCCACGCCAAAGCCGCGCTCACCCTCGCGCACGTTGTCCTGGCCGCCCTTCAGATGCCCCAGGGTCAGCGTGGTCTCGTGCTGGGTAGTGGACAGCTGCGCACGGCCCTGCCCGGGCGTGTCGTCGAAGCGCAGCTGCTGGTAGCCGCCAGTGCCACCCTGGCTGTCGGCCAGCGCCTGGCTCTTGAAGCCGGTGTACACCGCCGCGTGGTCGTTGCCCTCGAACCAGGCGGCGGCGTTGCCGGTGGCGGTGGCGCCCCCACCGTTGATCTGGTTGTGCTGTGCGTCCTGCTGGCCACGGCCGTTGTAGACCGCACCGACCACCACCGGGCGGTCGATATCGCCTTCCAGGAACGCCACCAGCACTTCCTGCCCACGCCGCGGCAGCACCACGCCGCCCCAGTTGTCGCCGGCCCACGGGGTCATCACCCGCACCCAGGTCCAGGCGCCTCCGTTGGCCGGGGCGTTGTCGTCGCCGCCGGGATGGGCCAGGCCGCTGCTGGCGTTGCCGCCGCGCTGCCACGGGAACTGCACCTTGATGCGATGGTCGCGGTCGGACAGCAGCGGGTCGCCATCGCTGACCACGATCGCGCTGAGCGTGCCGGTGATGGTCGGCCGCGGATGCAGGTGCGCGCCGTGGCCGTCCTCGGTCTGTGGCCGGTAGTTCACTTCGGCCGGGATGGCGACGAAGCGGTTGTCGTAGAACGCGGTGGACACCTCGCCCGGCGCCTGGCCATAGGCCAGCCCGGACAGCGCGTCCGGCAGCGCCGGCACGGCCACGCTGGACGGACCCAGGGTCTGTTCCAGTGCGTCGAACACGTCGGCATCGAGGTTGTTGCGCGCCTGGTGCAGCACCGACAGGCACAGGAACTGTGCGTCCTCGCCGACCTGCGGGTGCTGCGACAGGCCAAAGCGCGCGCCCGGCGCCAGTGCCCGCCATTGGCCGGCGCCGTCGATGGTATGGGCGCGCACGCGCAGCGCGTCCAGATGCTGCTGCGCGCGGCGCTGGCCGCGTGCGTTGTCCTGCCAGCCATAGGGGCCGCAGGTATCACGGTCGACAATGCCCAGGTCGTTGCCCTGCCCGGCCTCGGCACTGGCCTGGCGACGCTCCAGGGTGCGGTAGTCCCAGGTCGTACGCTCGACCTTGCCCGGCCGCCAGCGGTGCGCGGTGGACCACTGCTGCACGCTGTCGCTGCGCTCGCTCTCGTCGCGCCGATGGAAGCGCACGCGGCCCAGCGCCGCGGTGTCGTTGCTGTGGTCGGCCAGCACCAGGGTGTGCGTGCCGAAGTCCGCGCCGCCGGGCTCGCCGGCATGCTCGAACCAGTAATAGATGCCCTCCTCGGCCAGCAGCCGCTGCACGAAGGCCAGGTCGCTTTCCTGGTACTGCGTGGTCAGGCTGCGCCGCGCGTACTGGCTGGCGTCACCCAGCGACCAGCGCCAGGCCGGTGCCAGCCCGCTGTAGTCGGCGAACAGGTCCTCGACGATCTCGACCACGGTCTTGTCGTGGAAGACGTAGCTGTCCACCCGCTGCGACAGGAACGCCAGCCACGGCTGCAGGCGCAGCCGATAGCGCGCCAGGCCGCCATTGCTGCCCAGCCGCTCGGCGGCGGTGATGCGACCGTGCAACGGGCGCAGGCTGCCGTCGGCCTGCTGCAGCTGCAGCAGCGCGCCCTGCCCGATCAGCGGCGCCAGTGACAGACCGGCATCCAGCGACAGTGCAGTGATCGTCCACTGGAAACCCATGCCGTCGATCTGCTCGACGCCATCGAGGGTTTCGGCCACCAGCACATCGCTCCCCAGCGACGTGTGCAGCCGCAGGAAGCGCTGGGCGTGCGAAGGGCCGGCCAGCGCGGCCCGCAGGTTGTTTACCAGATCCATGGTGCTTCCCCTACTTCCCGTACCTCAAGGTGGTCTGCATGCGGCATGCGCATCGGTGTACTCCGCTTCCCGCGCCCGCGCGGCCTGCGTCCCGACCGGGGCGCAGGCACGCACGGCCATCAGGCCGCCTGGACGATCTCTTCCAGCTGCAGGCGCACGCCCTCGCTGATCTTCAGGCGGTAATCGCGGCCGCCGGCGGTGATCTGCAGTTCGCGTACGTTGCTCACCAGCTGCGGCTTGCCGACCACCGGGGCGTCCATGTGGATGCGCCAGGAACCGCGGCTGATCTGTGCGGCGATGTTGCGGGCGTCCTGGCGGGCCGCCGGTACGGCGGTATCCAGCAGCTCGATCACATGCTCCGGGCGCAGCCGGTTCCAGGCACGCACGCGGTCCAGTTCACGGCCCAGCCCCAGTTCCAGGCTGTCGCAGTGGTTGAGGGCCGCTTCGCGGTCAAATCCATAGAATTCCATCAGCGTTCTCCTTCTGCTCAGTGTCATGACACTTTGTATTTGAAGTCACCCTTCTTGCCGGCGGTGACCTTGATGGCGTTGATCCGGTTTCCTTCGGCCATTGCCGCCAGCACGCTCTCGGCGATTTCCGGCAGCAGGGTTCCATTGAGGATGTGGTCAACGTTGCGCGCACCCGAGTCCACTTCGGTGCAACGTGCAAGCACGGCCTCCACCAGGCTGTCGTCCCAGCTGAAGGTGGCCTTGTGATTGGCGATGACGCGGTCGCGGATGCGGCCGAGCTTGAGCGTGATGATCTGCGCCAGCACGTCATCGTTGATGGGGTAATACGGCAACACCTTCAGGCGACCGAGGAAGGCCGGCTTGAAGGTGCGCATCAGTACCGGGCGCAGCGCGTCGGACAATGCCTCCGCGCCGGGGATCTCTTCGGCCGGCTTGTTCAGGCAGGCCTGCATGATCTGCGAGGAACCGATGTTGGAGGTAAGGATGATGAGGGTGTTGCGGAAGTCGATCTCACGGCCTTCGGCATCATCCATCATGCCCTTGTCGAACACCTGGAAGAACATTTCCAGCACGTCCGGATGGGCCTTCTCGACTTCATCCAGCAGCACCACGCTGTACGGGTTGCGGCGCACCGCCTCGGTCAGCACGCCACCCTCTCCGTAGCCCACGTAACCCGGCGGCGAGCCCTTCAGGCCGGACACGCTGTGCGCTTCCTGGTACTCGCTCATGTTGATGGTGACCAGCTTGCGCTCGCCACCATACAGGATGTCGGCCAGGGCCAGCGCGGTCTCGGTCTTGCCGACGCCGGATGGGCCGACGAACATGAACACGCCGCGCGGCTTGTTCGGGTCTTCCAGCTTGGCGGTGGCGGTGCGCACGCGTTGGGCGATCGCATCCAGGGCATGGTCCTGGCCGATCACGCGCTCGACCAGCAGGGTGCCCAGGGTACGCACGGTGCGGATTTCGTCCTTGACCATGCGGCCCAGCGGCACGCCGGTCCAGGCCGAAACGATCTCGGCGACCACCGTGCCGTCGACCTGCAACGGCACCATCGGGGTTTCGCCCTGCAGCTCACGCAGTTCGGCCTGCAACCGCGCCAGCTCGGCGTGCTGCGGCGAGAGTTCGGCCTTGGCCTTGCCGCGCTTGGCAGCCGGCTTGGCCACGGCAACATCGCCTTCGTTGTCGTCGTTGGACGGCTCGGGATCGCCCGATGCAGCCTCGCCCTGCTCCATCTGCTGGCGCAGTACGGCAATGCGGCGGGCCAGGTCACGTTCGCGGCCCAGGCGCTCTTCGTTGCTGGCCAGCACGGCCTGCGCTTCGGCCTGTTGTGCATGCAGTTCGGCCAGGCGTTCGCCATGCTGGTCGCTGCCACCGGCCGTCTCGCGCTGAAGTGCGGAAATCTCCGCCTGCAGCCGGTCCAGATGCTTGCGGGTGTCTTCGATGATCGCCGGAGTGGCGCTCTGCCCCAGCGCGACCTTCGCACACGCGGTGTCGAGCACGCTGACTGCCTTGTCCGGCAGCTGGCGGCCGCTGATGTAGCGGTGCGACAGGCGCACTGCTTCGGTCACCGCCTCATCCAGCACGCGGATGTTGAAGTGCGCCTCCATCAGCCCGACCATGCCACGCAGCATCGCCGCAGCCAGCGCCTCGCTCGGTTCCTCGACCTTCACCACCTGGAAGCGGCGCGCCAGCGCGGCGTCCTTCTCGAAGTACTTCTTGTACTCGCCCCAGGTGGTGGCCGCGATGGTGCGCAGCTCGCCGCGAGCCAGTGCCGGCTTCAGCAGGTTGGCTGCATCGTTCTGGCCGGCGGTACCGCCGGCACCGATCATGGTGTGCGCTTCGTCGATGAACAGGATGATCGGATGCGGGCTCTTCTTGACCTCGTCGATCACGTTCTTCAGGCGGTTCTCGAATTCGCCCTTGACGCTGGCGCCAGCCTGCAGCAGGCCCATGTCCAAGGTGTGCAGCTCCACCCCCTGCAGCACGTCCGGCACGTCCTTGTCGGCGATGCGGCGGGCCAGCCCCTCGACTACGGCGGTCTTGCCGACGCCGGCCTCGCCGGTAAGGATCGGATTGTTCTGGCGACGGCGCATCAGGATGTCGATCACCTGGCGGATCTCGCCATCGCGGCCGATCACCGGGTCGATTTTTCCATCGCGCGCCCGCTGGGTCAGGTTGGTGGTGAACTGGTCCAGGGCCGGCGTCTTGGACAGGCCGCCCTTGGCCTCGCCCGGCACCGCACCCTCGTCCTCGCCCGCTTCACCGCCGGCCGAGGCATCAGCGAAGCGCACGGTCTGCACCGCTTCCTGCGAGCCCTCGGTGAGCTTGGCGAAGTCGTGCTTGAGCTCGTCGCGCTTGAAGCGCACGAAGAGCTTGGAGCCCCGGTAAGCCAGCTGCGCCAGGTCGGGTTCGGTCAGCAGGGCCAGCAGCAGATGGCCGCTGCGGATGCGGGTGGTTTCCGAGTCAAGCGAGGCGATCAGCCAGGCATGCTCGAACAGCTTGGGAATGTGCTGGGAGAACACCGGAGTGCGGCTGTTGCCGGTCTTGAACTGGCTGATCTCGTCGTTGAGATCGCGTTCCAGCGACTCGGGCAGGATGCCGCTGCGCCGTGCGATCAACACGAAATCGCTCTGCGGCTGTTCCAGCAGGGCCAGGAACAGGTGTTCCAGGTCCACCTCGTAGTTGCCGCGTGCCATGCACAGGTTCGCCGCCCGTTCGGCGGCCTGCCGGCAGGTGTCGTCCAGTTTGCTGATCAGGGTCTTGAGGTTGATGCTCATGCGGAAACGCGCACTCCTTGCTGGAACCGTTCGGGGGCCGATGGCGCGGACGCCATCGGCGCAGTGTCATTGCAATGTGTGGATGCCATAGGTGGTGTCCTCGCGCGAGGTATCCTGCGGCCGGGTGCACAGGTAGCTGTCCCAGCCCAGGCGGACGCTCCCTGCGCTACCGAGTGCGCTGCCCTGTACATCCTCGGCCTGCAGCACCAGGCGAACTTCATACTCAAGAATGCCGCCGGTCAGCAGCGACAGCCATTTGGACAGCGCTTCGGCGGCACTGCCACCCGGCAGGAACGCATCGAACTGGTCGCGGCGCAGCGGCCCGATGCGCAGGCGAAGGCGCAGGTCGCGCTGCCACACCCGGTCTCCGGCCAGCGCACTGGCACCGAGCACCGCGTTGGCCTGGCCCAGGCGGGTCGCCTGACCCGGCGGCACCCGGTACCACGCGCCCACGAACTGCTCCAGGTGCAGCGGCACCTGGAAATAGTCCGACAGCACGCGCTGCATCAGCGCCGCCGAGACCGGTCGTTGCCGCACCGCGCCGGCGTAATAGGCCACCGCCTGGTCAAAGATCTCGCCGTCGCCCTCGTGCAGGCGGTCGCGCAGCTCGCTCATGCCCATGCCCAGCAACGACAGCACCAGCGGCAGGAAGCGCTCACGGCGATCCAGCTCGTACTGCAGCGCCAGGCGATGTTTCTTCCAGGCAGCGTAATGCAGTGACACCGCACGGGTGGAGAAGATGTCCAGGAACGCCCGCGCGGTCCGGTCGCGCTGGTAGAGCTCACGCAGCTGCAGGGTTTCGGTGTAGTGCAGGGGCAATGCACCGGCCGTCCCCAGCAAGCCCATGAACTGCGGCGTCAGGTGGACCTCGGCGAGTTCCTCACCATGCAGCGCCTGTTCCACGGCCTCGCGGTCCAACAGCCGCTCACCCTTGAGCGAATACACCTCGCCCTCGGCCGACAACTCGGTGGCCGGAAACCCCAGCGACAGCGAGTTGCGGAAGCGCACGCGCATCGGCACCGCCTGGCCGGGCTTGACGCCCTGGCGCTGGAACACCTGCTCAAGCAGGCGCACCGCCTGGAAGAACTCGAAGCGGTGTGGTTCGGCCAGCAGCTGCTGGGCTACGCCAGGATCGATTCGCCGCTGCGCGCTGGGCATCGGACGATCTCCTCTCCGCTGTCGCCGGATACCAGCACCAGTCGGGTAAAGCTGTTGGCATGCACGTAAAGTGCAAAGAAGTGGTCCATCACCTGGGCGAAGGCGGCCACGCCGGTTCCCACGAAATGGGCCTCATTGATGGTCAAGCGGATTTCCAGGCCACGCACCACCGAGGCGAACTGGCGGCCGTGCATCCAGGTGGTCACCGGCGTCTGCTGCAGCTCGAGGATGCCGTCGATCTGGCGGGCCGACACATTGCTGCCGGACAGGTCATACAGGCGCAGCATCTCCTTCAGTGCCGGAAGCCCGCTGGCAGTGAGCGACAGCTGGTTCAACGACAGGTGCGAAATCAGGCGCCACTGTGCGTTGCGGCCGTGGCGGAATCGCAGCGGCTTGGTCGGCTTGCGCAGCAGGCTGATCGCCTTGGCCGGGCTGCCGCCCTCGATGGTCAGGTCGCCCCCGGCCACGCCGAACGCCAGCTGGTTGGGCAGGTCGCGATTGCTGCAGGTCAGCTCCAGGCTGACCGTATCGGTCTGCGGCAGTACCGGATTGAACGACAGGTCGACAAAGCTGATCTCGGTTTCGAAACCCGGGCTCTGCCGCGCGATGTCTTCGTCCCGCCGCGCCACCCAGTACTGGCCGGTGCGCTCGGGGTCTTCGCCATGATGCAGCGAATAGAACGGCCGGAATGCCTGGATCAGCTCGCCCTGCGGCGTCTGCCGGATGCGGTGCACCGAGTCGATTGAATGCACTTCATAGGCGAACGCGCGGCGTGCATCCGCCAGCACCGGGTAGTTCACCGTACGATGGGTGACACGGATCGGCTCGCCGCTGGTGCGGAACAGATTGACGATGGGGGTGCAGCCAAGTCGCACGTTGTGCCCGCCCAGCTCCTCCAGCACCATCGCATTGCCCCGGTCCTGGCCCTGGGCGTGCAGCACCAGGTGAAGGGTGAAGCGTCGGCTGGCACCCGCCGTCACCGACGGCAGGTGCAGGTCGACAAAGCCGAATTTCTCGGGATAGGCGAACAGTTCGGTCAACAGCCGATAGGCCGGGTGCGAGCGCGCCGGAAAGTCGATCAGGGCCTCATCGTCGGCGAACCCGACCGGGCTCAACGGCACGCTGTCCAGGCGCCGCCAGCGTCCGTCGCCATCGGATTCGACGTAGGCCGCCTTCACGCCAAGCATCAGGGCATCGCGCAGCGCAGCCCTTACCGACGGCTCGCCATCGAGGAACAGGCGCAGGCGATCGGTACCCAACTGGTGAAAACCCAGCTGATCGGACAGCAGCTGGAAGCCCATCGAGATCTGGCCACCGGTTCCGGCCGGCAGGGTCGTCGCCATTGGCGCATCAGCGACGCTGCGATACACCACCTGCTGCACGCCGACCGGCGCCAGCACCACATCGTAGGCCGTACGGAAATCGCAGGGCACGCCCCGGACCGGACGGCTCTGGACGGCGGTTCCACGCGCCACGCGTACCGGCGCGCTCAGTTTGGAGGCCACCCCTTCGGTATCGAAATGGGCGATCGAGCAGGAGGGGAACGGCCGCAGATAGTGCGGATAGAGCACATCCAGCAGTGCGTCGGTGAACTCGGGATAGTCGTCCTCGATGCGCTTGGATACGCGCGCACTGAGCAGCGCGAAGGCTTCGATCAGGCGCTCGACATGCGGGTCCTGGCTGCCCTCGGCGGAGAGCTGCAGGCGACCGGCGATCTTCGGGTAGCGCTCGGCGAACTCGCGCCCGTAACGGCGGAGGTAGCCCAGCTCGCGCTCGTAGTAAGGCAGCAGGTCCTGCATCAGGCGGCCTGCGTGCGACGTGCGCGGGTGACCTGGTACTGCAGGGTCGAGGGTTGCAGCATCGCATCGAAGCTGACCGGCTCGCGCGCAGGCTCCAGGTCGAGCAGCGCATGGATGGTGAAATGCAGCCCGCCGGCAAACTGGTTGCCCGCATCCAGATGGACGTTGACGTTGCGCAGGCGGCGCTCATGGCGCGCCACGGCCTGCTCCAGCGAGCGGCAGATGGCAGCACGATCGTAGGCGTTGGCCAGGCTCATCGCGGAGAAGTCCGCCAACCCGTAGGTCAGCAGCGATTGCCGGCAATTGGGGAATTCCTTCATGTCGCCTTCCTGGAACGCGGCGCGCGAGTTCAACAGCCCCTCCAGGTCGCGGGCGATGGATTCCTTGTACTGCTCCAGCGAGACGGACTTGAAGACCGGCCCGGCGCCCGTCTGCTTGGGGGCGTCGTCGAACAGTTTTTCCAGCAGGCTGGGTTCGAGTCCCTTCATTGGTCGATCCACTCAGGTTCGGCATCCGTGCGGGCGGCAGCGGTGCATCAAAGGCAAGGCCGTTCCTGGCCTTGCCCGGCGATCAGACTGCGATGGCGCACGAGGCGCCATCGCAGCGACACAACATCACACGGTGTAGTTCGGGATGTTCTTGGTTGCACTCCACTGCGCGACGGTCTTGCCACCAACTCCGCCTTCCGGCTTCTGCTGCTGGTAAGTCCACTTGATGGCGCCGAAGCTCAACTGAACAACTTCCTGGGGCATGCCTTCCTTGTCCACCGTGGTGGTGACGCGGTGAACCAGCACGTTCAGCAGCTCGACCGTGTAGTAATTGATCGCGTTGCCGTCCTTGTCGGCGCGCATGAACTGGATCTGCGCCTTCGGGAAGGTGGTGCCGTTGGAGGCGGCCTGGTTGAGGGCCGTGGAGGCGAGGTCGATCGACTTGGTGATTTCGATCGGGGACAGGTTCACGCGGGCTGCGGTGGTGCCGCCGGAGGTCGACGCGGTGGCCGAACGCGGCTGCAACAGGTCCTGCGAGAACGACTGGATTTCGATCCAGTCCTTGTGCTTGTCGTCGTGCGACTCGCCCTTGATGGTGTCAATCGAGAGGAAAGCGTGCTGCATATCTGGTCTCCTAAATTCCGTTCTTCCGTGAGATTTGATGTGCCAGGCGCGGGCCTGGCGGTTAAGGGGGGCTACGCCCTCTTGAAATAAGCGTCACTGCAATCCGGGGAGCGGACTCCCCTGGACGCTTCAGTTGAAGCAAATCGTTACGACTTTTTCGCGGACGCCGGCAGTTCGGCGACCAGACGCAACGAAACAGACAGCTCATCGAGCTGGAAATGCGGCCTGATGAAGGCCACCGCGCGGTAGACACCGGGCTTGCCCGGCACCTCCGAAACCTGCACAGAGGCTTCACGCAGCGGGAACTGCGCCTTGGCTTCCTGCGACGCGTTGTCGTCCAGCAGTACGTACTGGGCAATCCAACGGTTCAGGAATTCCTCGACGTTGCCCGCCGAAGCGAAGCTGCCGATCTTCTCGCGCATCATCGCCTTGAGGTAATGGGCGATGCGCGAGACCGCGAAGATGTACTGCAGCTGTGCAGACAGGATCGCGTTGGCATTGGCCGAATCGGTGTTGTACTTCTTCGGCTTCTGTGCCGACTGTGCGCCGAAGAACGCGGCGTAGTCGGTATTCTTGCAGTGCACCAGCGGCATGAAGCCGAGGTCACTGAGTTCTTTTTCACGACGATCGGTGATCGCCACTTCGGTCGGGCACTTCAGCGCCACTTCGCCATCGTCGGTGCGGAAGGTATGGGTCGGCAGGTCTTCGACCAGGCCACCGCCCTCCACGCCGCGGATGGCCGCGCACCAGCCGAAGCTCTCGAACGCCTGGGTCAGGCGCGCGCCCATCGCGTAGGCGGTGTTGCACCACAGAAACTTGCTGTGGTCGGCCGCTTCGATCTCTTCGACGAAGTTGAACCCCTCGACCGTGGTGCCGTCCTTCGGGTTGTACGGCAGGCGGCCGAGGAAGCGCGGCATGGTCAGGCCCACGTAGCGGCTGTCCTCGCTCTCGCGGAACGACTTCCACTTGGCGTACTCGACGGTGTCGAACACCTTGGCCAGGTCACGCGGCTTGCCCAGGTCGGTGAATGTTTCCAGGCCGAACATGCCTTCGCCGGCTGCGGAAATGAACGGCGCATGCGCCGCTGCGGCCACGTGCGACATCTGCTCGATGAAGTACATGTCCTCCGGCTGGCGGCCCAGGAAGTAGTCACCGATCAGCGCGCCGAACGGTGCACCGCCGAACGTGCCGAATTCCTCCTCGTAGACCTTCTTGAACAGCGCGCTCTGGTCGAAGTCGATGGCCGACTTGAAGTCCTTGACCAGGTCCTTCTGCGGCGAATTGAAGACCTTGATCTTCATGTTCGGGCCAGTGGAGGTCTGCTGGCACAGGTAATGCAGGCCCCGCCAGCTGCCTTCCAGCTTCTGGAACGGCTCGGCATGCATGACCGCGCTGAGCTGCTCGGAAATGATCCGGTCGATCTCGGCGATGCGTGCGTCAAGGGTCAGGTTGAGGTTGTCGGAGACCACCACGGTGCCGTCGAGGACTTCCTTCGCCAGGGCGGCGATGATGTCCTTGGCGCGATCATGCTCGGTCTTGGACTTGGCGACCTTGCTCTTCTCGACGATCTGGTCGAGCAGGCCCGCCTCTTCGGTTTCGACGGCCTGGGCGGCCAACTGGCTGGCTTCAGCTGACATGGGTCAGTCCTCCTTGGTCACGCCGAGCTTCTTCAGCTGCTCGGTGTTGTTGAGCACATCGGTCAGCAGGTCTTCCAGCTTCTCGTTGCCAGCCAGCTTGTTGCGAAGATCAGCCAGCTTGGTACGGGACTCGAGCAACCGGCGCAACGGCTCGATCTGCTCCACCACCGATTCGGGGCGGAAATCCTCGATCGAATTGAACTTCAGCTCGACGCCGAACTCGCCACCTTCGTCGCTGATCCTGTTCGGCACGCGATACACCGCGCGCGGCGCGATGCCTTCCATCACTTCATCGAAGTTGTCCAGATCGACGTTGACGAACTTGCGATCCTTCACCTTCGGCAGCGGCTGCTCCGGGTTGCCACTGAAATCGCCCATCACGCCTACCACGAACGGCAGTTCCTTCTGCTCGATCGCGTCACCCTTCTCCACATCGTAGGTGAGCTGGACGCGCGGCGGGCGGATCTTCTGCAGCCGCTTCTGGATGCTTTCCTTCTTGGCCATGAGTGTCTCCTGACTGGGGCCGGTTCCGGATCAGTTGCCGATGTTCTGGAACGGATCGGAGGTGTTCGAGCGGGCAGCGGGCTTGGCCGGCTGCGTGGCGGCGGGCTGCGCGTTGGCGGCCGGAGCGACGGCACGACCTGCGCGGGCGCGGCTGCGCGGCTTGGGCTTGGGCGTCGGATCGAGAATGGCATCACCCATGGTGTTGCGCAGGGTGGTGGCCAGCGTCTGTGCTTCCTTGCGTGCGGTGTCCGACGCCAGTGCACCACGCCCCTGCAGGCGGGTGAGCGACTGGTTGGCAACGCGGAAACCGGCAACGGTGATCACGCCATCGGCCACCAGATCGTTGGGATCGCGCTGAAGCACCTCTTCCGCCGCGACGATCGCGCGGGCGTACTGGCCCTGATCGAACTGCAGCTGTGCGATGCGCACCCACGGCTCCTTGCGCGTCGGGTCGGCCTTGGCCGCCACTTCGAACGCGCTGATTGCGGCATCGGCACCGCCAGCGGTGACCTGCGCCTCCGCGTTGCTCAGCGTGGTTTCGAACGGCACGACCTCGGCCTTCTTCGGTGCCGATGCGCAGGCCGCCAGGCCCGAGAACATCATCAGCGCGAACATCGGCCGGTATACAGCCTTCCCCATTGCCTTCACTTCCATAGTGATCCCTCGTCGAAATTAGTTCCTAAAGGAAGCCGAATCTCCGCCGATACAACACACGGGATTCCTGCCCCTGTCGGCGGCAGTGTACATTCGCGAATACGCGCCGGTATAGTGAATTTCGTCAAGAATATGGCGAATCCGGTAGACACACTCTTCACATCCCGATGTGATATTCGCGAGCAAAAACGCATATACGCGCACCTTTTACCCCGCACTCCGAGCCCGCCGACTGCACATGAATGCGCAACTTTTCCGATTCCGCCGCGTGATCTCCGTCACGATTTTCTCCCTGATTATGTCCGGCTCCCTGACAGGTTGCGCCAGCGACAGCAAGTTGGGTAAAGCGATGGACAAGACCCTGCAGGCGGTCGGCATCCGTGAGGAAAAGCCCCAGGCGCCCCCGACCGTCCCGCTTCGCCTGTACGCCGGCAGCAACCTCAATGCCGGCAATGACAAGCGGGCCACTGCCGCGGTGGTCAAGATCTACCACCTGCGCAGCCTGCAGCGCTTCGAACAGGCCCCCTTCAACGCCTTCCTGGACCAGGCCGGCGAGCAGGCGGCCCTGGGTGCGGACCTGCTGTCGGTCAACGAAGTCGTACTGACCCCCGGCGCCCGGCAGGAATTGTCCGAGCAGTTGAGTGAAGGAAGTGCAGTGCTTGGCGTGGTCGCCCTGTTCCGCGCCCCGGCCGAGAATCGCTGGCGGCTCGCATTCGACACCAAGGGCAAGACACTGCCGCAGGACGGGGTCACCATCGGCGTCCATGCCTGTGCGCTGACCAGTGACAGCAAAGCCTTGTTGACGCGCATTTCCGGAGATCCGGGCAGTCTTGCATCAATCCGTTGTGCAGGCGCGAAATAGCATCGCGCCGGAATTCTGGCACCCAAATTCGTCGATGCGATAGTATCGCCGGTGCAAGGTTTGCCCCGATTCGCTGAATGTGCGAAGTGATTCACATTTTCACATTACTGGATGGGGATTTTTGTCGCAGCGGAGCGCGACGATAATGGAACCGGCCCACCAGGGCGATTTTTTCGAGCTATTTCCAAGGATTGAACGTGGCTTATGTAAGCAGGATGTCGAAGGTACTCTGGGGTGAAGGGCTGTTCCTGCGCCCCCAGCATTTCCAGCGTCAGGACGCCTATCACGAAGCGCGGCTGCAGGACCTTTCGCAGACGCTGCATCCCTACGCCTGGGGTGCGCGTCGCGTGCGTTTCGATCCCCATGCGCTGTCGGGCGGCACGCTGCGCCCACTCGACCTGTCGGCCGTGTTCCCCGACGGCGAGACCTACGACGCGCCGGCCCATGACAGCCTGCCCGATGCGGTGTCGCTGCAGGATCTGCCGCCGGGCGTGCAGTCCACCGTGGTCTACCTGGCATTGCCACTGCTGCGCGATGACGGCGCCAACTGCGCCGATGCCGAGGGCACCGCGCTGGCCCGCTACCGCCAGGCCAATCGTGACACCCAGGACCTGTTCACCGATGCGGTGGAAGCCGAACTTGCGTTCCTCAGCAAGGCGGTGAAGCTGCTGACCGATGATCAGCCGCGCGATGCCTACGCCACCGTGCCGGTGGCGCGCGTGCGGCGCACCTCCAGCGGCGGCTTCGAGCTGGATGACGAGTTCATCCCGCCGTGCGCGCAGCTGCAGGCCTCGCCGTTCCTGCACCGCGAACTGCGCGCGGTGCTCGACGCGCTGCAAGCCAAGGTGGACGCACTGTATGGCCTGCATCGGCAGACCTCGCAGAACATCATCGAGTTCCGCTCCGGCGATATCGCCTCGTTCTGGCTGCTGCACACCATCAACAGTTCGTTCAGTTCGCTGGCGCATCTGCTGCATCATCCGCAGCTGCATCCCGAGCGCCTGCACCAGGAACTGCTGCGCATGGCCGGCGCACTGCTCACCTTCTCCAATGCCTACCAGCTGGGCGACCTGCCGGTGTATCGCCACGATCAGCCGGAAGCCTCGTTCCGCAAGCTGCTGGAGATCGTGCGCGCACTGCTGGATACGGTGATTTCCACGCGCTACTTCAAGATCGCGCTGAACGAGATCAAGCCGTCCTACCACCTGGGCCGGCTGGACTCGCAGCGCATCGATGGCAACGCCTCGTTCTACCTGTCGGTGTCGGCGTCGCTGCCGGCACAGGAACTGATCCAGAGCGTGCCAGTGCGATTCAAGGTCGGCGCTCCGGATGACGTGGAGAAGTGCGTGCTGTCTGCGTTGCCGGGCGTGAAGCTGGCCCATGCCGCACAGGTGCCGGCAGCGATTCCGGTGCGCCCTGGCAGCCACTACTTCGAACTGGACGCGCGCGGCGCGCTGTATGAGCGCATGCTCAAGGCGCAGTCGGTGATGATCTACGTGCCGGCCGGCATTGCCGAGCTGAAGATGGAACTTGTGGCGGTGACCTCATGATGAATTCCCCCCTGCCCCCGACCCCGGGCCCGATGCCGTCGCTGACCGCCAACGGCGCGATGGCCAATCCCACGCCGCAGGCCGCCAACCCGCAGAGCCTGCAGGACCTGATGTCCGACGGTTTCTACCTGCTGTTGCTGCTCAAGCGCGGGCAGCTGCCGCATGATGCGGAGAGCTTCGTGCAGACGGTGCAGAAGTTCCTCGATGGCGTGGAGCGCAATGCGATGCGCCTGGGCGTGGCGTCCGAGGATGTCTACGCTGCCAAGTACGCATTCTGTGCTGCCGTGGACGAGGCGATCCTGTCACAGCCCTCGCCGTTGCACGAGACCTGGGAACGCAACCCTCTGCAGCTGCGCCTGTTCGGTGAGCACCTGGCCGGCGAGCATTTCTTCGACCGCCTGGAAGAGCTGCGCCGACAGGGCGCCGCGCGCCTGCCCTCGCTGGAGGTCTACCACTACTGCCTGCTGATGGGCTTCGAAGGCAAGTACCGGCTGGAAGGCACCGAGAAGCTGGGCTACCTGACCGCCCGCCTGGGCGATGAGATCGTCTACCTGAAGGGCAAACGCCACGGTTTCGCACCTCACGCGCTGCCGCCGGACAATGTTCGCCACAGCCTGCGCCGCGTGGTGCCGTTGTGGCTGCCGGCGGTGGTGGTCGGCTGTTTTGGCATCTTCGCCTTCTTCGGCATGCGCACCTATCTTGGCCATGAGACGCGCCAGCAGCTGGCGGCCTACAACGACGTGGTGCAGATGCCCGAGCGCACTGCCCACATCACGATCACCCTGCCATGAGCCTGATGATATGGACATCCCAAGCTCCGCACTGCTCGCATCCCTTGCTTCGCTGTCCCATCGCGAACGCCTGATCCAGCTGAAGGGGCCCGAGGAAGGCCT